>NZ_DIPG01000115.1:23003-38581 GCF_002426325.1 Syntrophomonas sp. UBA5494
TCTGAATATGCTAATAGTGGAAGTTAGCGTGGAAGGGGGATAATATGAAAATCGGAATCGATCCCGGTCATGGCGGCGAGGATCCGGGCGCAGTAGGTCCGGGGGGGACATATGAGAAGGACGTAAACCTGGCCATTGCCCAGAGGGTACAGTTTTTGTTGAGCAGGATGGGAATCGAAACCCTGATGACCCGAAGTGATGACAGTTCCAAGAGCCTGATGACAAGATCCAACTCACTCAATGGCGCCAGGGTTGACTTTGCCATAAGCATACACTGCAACTCTTCGGCCAATCCCGGCCCCAACTATATCAGCACGTATATTCAGGCGGCTGGCGGAGAGGCAGAACTCTTGGCGATGCGGGTGCAGGCCAGAATGGCCCAAAGTACCGGTTGGCCCGATGGCGGAGTCAGAATTCAAAACCTGCACATGACCCGCGAAACACAAATGCCGGCTATCCTTTGCGAATGCGGCTTTATCAGCAACCCCGCTCAAGAACTCATGCTTAAAAGCAGCGAGGTTCAGACCCGCATTGCCAGGGCCATAGTTGACGGCATCAGCGAATTCCTCAATATCGAAACAGGGCCGCCTGCCGTTGAGCAGTGGAAGCAAGATATCATGGAGCAGGCTATGAAGGAAGGTTTGGTTAAATCCGAGCACGACGCTGAAGAGGCGGCTCCCAAGTGGTTTGTGCTGCAGGTGGCCTTAAACCTGCTTGACGCCCTGCGAAAAACGTGATCATTGTCTAGTGCAGGAATGAATTTATCATGACTTTCCGGCTCAAGCTTAAGCCCCCTTCAAAGGGGGCTTAAGTCGTTCATTTATAAATGCCGGGTGATATTTAAGGAGCAGCGACTAACCAGGCATTCCCGCGTCAGGCTATCGCTTTACCCCTTGGCCGGAGTTTAACAGCCCACTGCCAGGGCACTAATACTCACATTGGTGATGGAGACACTTTGAATGTTGAATGACTGAACATCAGCCACCTCGACAACATAGGTGCAGCAGTCCGGACAGTTCTGACATTCACACCAGTTGAAACCGAAGCTTTCACGGAAATCGACCTCTATACAACCATTTGACAGTGCAGATGAGGCGACGTCTTCGCCCGCTGCACCATAAAGCAGGCCGAAGGCTACTGTTTTCTGATATGTCCAGCTTCCCAGCGGAATGCGGTCGCCATCACAGACCTTGCTGAGTGTGAACAGAATAGATAGAGAGAGCCCTCCCAATCCTACATCTGCCAGTAAATTGATCACACTGGAGAAATCTACTTTAACGGATGGTTTCTCCAGTTTTCTGGTATCCAGGGTAACAGTGCCTACAACCACTTTAGCCGGCGTAAAACCCAGCGGTACAGGCCCGCTTATCAATGGCAAAGCCACGCCGGATCCGGTACCACAGGCCAGCACGATGTCTTTTTTTTCCGGGGGATTATCATAGCAGTCTCCGCCATTCGGGACTTTAAATTTGGGTGTCAATTGAATCTACCTCCTATTAATTATTGAGGAATTAAAACCATTAACCCGGGGCGCTTTTCCCTGACTGGAATAAAAGCATTATTCTGCCATTTATACCGTATTCTATTCATAATGATTCCGGCTTGTTACCGGGGACAAATGGCCACAGGTGCATCTTCCAAACTATAAGCCCCCGGGATGGGGGCTTTTATTGGCTGAGATGAAAGCTCCATGCCCTTTAGTCCACTGCCAAGGCGCTGATGCTGACATTGGTGAGCGATGCCGAAGTGATGCCGAAAGAATTAATATTTACGATTTCGACTACGTAAGTGCAGCATTCGGAAGGGCAAGGATCGCATTCGCAGAACGAGAAATTAAAGGGCTGCCGATAATCGATTTGCAACCCCAGGCCATAACTTTGTTGTGGCTGTACCTCGGCAAGGTCTCCGCCTATACCCACCGATTTCTTATAAGTCCAGGTTCCCAGATGCACTTTGTTGCCGTCACAGATCTTGCTGAGACGGAAATCAATCGAGAACAAAAGCCCAACAACGTACTCATTCAGGTTAATCAAGAAATTGACCACACTGGAGAAATCAACTTTTACGGTAGGCTGGACCATGCCGGAAGTGTCCAGATTGACTGTTCCCGCTACCAGTGCGTTGCCGGGGATGGCGCCGCCCACCCTATCGACAACTAAACCGGCACCGTCAGATACAGGCAAAGACAGGCCGGCAGCATTTCCGCAGACAAATTCGACCGACTTTTTTTTATGAGGATAATGCTTGGGCTTAGGCTGGGGACGGGAACAGCAGAAATCAGCATTATCGGGCATGGGATAATCATATTCAGGATCAGCAGAACAGGGAATTGCATGGCGAGGCTTTTTCAAATCAGGCACTCAAATAACCTCCTTAATAATAATTGGGCTGATAAATAGTAATCATTATTACCTTTATTGGAACAAAAACATTATTCTCCCATTTCTACCGTTATTGTATTCAGAATCCTTTGAAGTTGTTACCGGGGCGGTTGTCGAGTGTGTCTGATTCTAATTGAATGGCTATTTATATGAAAAAAACTATATTTTGTAAAAAATAAATTGCGACAAGTATTTGATTATCCTGGAATTATCAGTTAAACTGTTTTTAGCCCTATAACATGCGGATGAACGAACCTTCTCGATTGCTTCAATTCTAGGGGAGTAACAGATGATAGGCGCTTCCCTTGGTAGGGCAATAATCAAGGAGGTTTTTGTATGTATTCTGACAAAACGTTGAGCTGTAAGGATTGTGGTCGTGATTTTGACTTTACTGCTTCTGAGCAGGAATTTTATGCACAGAAAGGGTTCACCAATGAACCTGGCCGGTGCCCGGAATGCCGTGCTGCACGGAAATCCCAAATGGGGAACCGCGGCGGCGGGTATGGTCAGTCAGACCGTCAGATGTATGCGGCAGTTTGCGCCACCTGCGGCAAAGAAACAACCTTACCGTTCAAGCCCAGTGGGGACAGACCGGTATACTGCAGAGACTGCTACAAACCGCAACCCCGTAGAAACAGCTGGTAAACCGCTGAACTGAAACTCCCCGGATTCGCTTCCGGGGAGTTTACTTATTTTTAGCGGAAGTATTGTGAAATCTACCCGCAACTATAGGTGAAAAAGGGAACGGAAATAGGAAATGGTTGTTTCTAATCCTTGCGTGAGCGGGACGGCGTATCCCTTATTGAAATTGCCTCTACCAGCCCGGATGCAGGTAGTAGTATAGTATATTAACGAAGATTATAATGTTTATTAAGACCGCAGTATTAATTCAGGTATTTCCATGTTGCTGAACAGACTCTCTCCGCAGAGGCCCGCTCATGACTATAGCAGAAATTGTTGCCCGTCAACGCGATTATTTTCTTACTGATGCAACCAAACCGGTGGCCTTCCGCACGGCTGCCTTAAAAAGGCTGCAAAGAGGCATTGTGCAGCACGAGGCCAATTTACTGGCAGCCTTGAAACAAGACTTGAACAAATCGGATTATGAAGGATACATGACCGAAGTGGGCCTGGTCTTATCGGAGCTGCGGTTCGCCTTAAAACATATCAAAAAATGGACCAAGCCCCAAAAGGCGCCAACCCCCCTGACGCAATTTCATGCCCGGAGCTTCATCATAGCAGAGCCCTATGGGGTGGCCCTTATCATTTCTCCCTGGAACTATCCTTTTCAGCTCAGCCTTGAACCCCTGGTAGGAGCCATCGCTGCCGGCAACTGCGCTATCGTCAAGCCTTCCGAGCATGCGCCGCATACCAGCCGGGTGGTGGCAGAACTTATAGCGTCTTGCTTTCCCCCTCAGTACATCACCGTGATCGAGGGCGGCCAAGAGCAGAGTGAGCAGCTGCTGACTCAGAAATTGGATTATATCTTCTTCACCGGGGGCATTGAGGTGGGAAAAGTAGTCATGGAGGCCGCCTCCCGGAATCTTACCCCGGTTAGCCTGGAGCTGGGTGGAAAAAGCCCCTGCATAGTAGATCAGACCGCCGACCTTAAAATCGCGGCCCGGCGGCTGGCTTTCGGCAAATACCTGAATGCCGGCCAAACCTGTGTGGCTCCGGACTATCTGCTGGTTCACCACAGCGTAAGGACTCGTTTCATCAGTTTCCTTAAAGAAGCCCTGGAGGATTTTTTTCCTGACCGGAATTATGCCAATCTGCCGGTAATAATCAATGACAGGCATTTTGACCGCCTGTTGGGACTGATCAAAGATGAGAACATCCTGCTGGGCGGACGCAGTGATCCTCAAAGCCGATTCATCGAACCCACCGTAGTCGGCGATGTCTCGCCCGCCTCCCCGCTGATGCGGGAAGAGATCATGGGCCCCATCCTGCCGGTCATGAGCTTTGAAAACCTGGATGAGGTCATAGCCATCGTCAGATCCATGCCCCAGCCCCTGGCCCTGTATTTGTTCAGCTCTGACCGGGCTGCGGAAAAACGCATATTGAGCAGCCTGTCTTTTGGCGGCGGCTGCATAAACGATACCGTGATCCACCTGACTTCCCCCCACCTGGGCTTCGGCGGAGTAGGGGACAGCGGAATGGGCTGTTACCACGGCAAGTACAGCTTCGATACCTTTACCCATTACAAGAGCATTCTGAAGAAATCCAACTGGATCGATCTGCCCATGCGCTATCATCCCTATACAGCAAGCAAGTCGAGACTGTTGCGCCTGTTTTTGAAATAGGGGATATTAAGGCCGGGCAGTTGAAGGCGATCATAGCTCTCAAACATCTATAATATTCGCAGATAATGTGCTGATAAAGCACTAAAGGCGAAATACCTTCATATTCAGGTTAAAAAACCTTCTTCCAGGCAATCATTTGAATATAAATACACTTTAGGACGGGGGGAGCATCTTTTGCTATGTCCCTGTTTAATAAAATCTCTTCCATGAAATTCGGCATAGTTTTGCTGGGTTTAATCGGCGTTATGTCCGCATTAGGAAGCCTGGTATCACCCGATAATTTCTACAAAACTATGCAGTTTAAGCTGCTGCTGGTGTTGTTAATTATCAACCTGATGTTTTGTACCAACAGGCAGATCATGCAGTTGTTTAAGCGGGCTGGAAGAACTGCTAAACCAAAAAACAAAGTCGCGAGATTCGGAAACGTTTTGATTCATGCCGGCATCTTGCTTGTAATGGTAGGGGGAGCTTTAAATGCGCATTACGGCAAAGCATTAGAAGTTAGTATCGCCGAGGGCGGGACTGTTGACATATCAACTTTAATGCCAACCCGTGAGCCGCTGCAAGTACAACTGCAGCAAATTTCAATCGAATATAATGCGGACGGCTCACCGGCGCAGTATAGTTCAGTGATAAATGCGGGGGATGGGGTTCGCGATCAGGGACACTATATCATCAGTGTCAACCACCCCTTGACTCTTGCCGGCATCAAAGCCTATCAGCAAAGCTTGGGTTATCAGATCAAAATGCAAAGCAATTTTGGCCCCGATCAGCTTTTGCATATTGGACAGATATTATCCATACCCAATACTGAGCGACAGATTCGTATAAATGGATATGCCCCCAATTTTGATCCTTACCGAGCGGTTGACCCGTCCCTCAGGCCAGATAATCCCCAAGTAATAATATCTGTTTATGAAAGAGGGGTAGCGCTCGGCACCGGAATTGCTTCCTTTAATCAAACTATCAAGATCGCAGACGATACATATATTACTTTTACCGGAGTGCAACCATTTACGGTTCTAAGGCTGAAATCAGACCCGGGCATACCTTACGCAGCTGCCGGTGCTTTGTTGCTTGTCGGAGGAATCTGTTTTGGTTTGCTCTACAAGCCTTTGGGGGTTGATGCGAACAGTTCGGATGTGCAGGGCGGTCTAGGCAGCGAGGCGGTTCTCAACCAAAACCAGCGCTGTGATTCAGTTAACGGGAGGCTGAAATATTGACATCGGCTGTATATATTGCCCTGGTATTTTACCTGATTTCTTCTATTACATTTTTCTGGAGCGGTTTTAAGAATAGTTTGGAAAAAATGGCTTTTTCATTGGCTGCAGCTGGTCTTGCCTTCAACCTGGTTATCCTGGTGATGCGCGGCAGAATAAGCGGCAGGCTCCCACTTTCCAGCGGATATGACTTTCTGTTAACTTTTATTTTCATAACCGTATTGATGTTTTTAATATATGCAGCCAAATATCCGGTGAGGAACGCCGGAGGGCCGGTCATTATGATTGCCGCACTATTGCTCTCAGCTGCAGCCTTTATCATGCCTGATAAATCAAGCGGTTTAGCGCCGCTCCCGCCCGCATTGAGAAGCCCCTGGCTGACAGTTCATGTTTTGACTGCGGCTGCCTCCTATAGTGGCTTCACGTTGGCAGCCGGATTAGCCGCAGTGCAGCTCCACAAGTTGAATCAGATCAGAGAGGAAACGATTTACAGGGTTGTGTCCTTGAGCTTTGCCTTATTGTCATTATCGATTGTCTTTGGAGCGGTTTGGGCCGAACAGGCCTGGGGCAGCTACTGGTCATGGGATCCCAAAGAGACCTGGGCTTTGGTCACATGGATTGTTTATGCCGTCTATCTTCACCTGCACCGGCAGTCAAAGTGGCGGGGAAAGCCGTCTAACCTTCTGGTGGTAGCAGGATTCATTATAGTTCTCTTCACATTTTTTGGCGTGACTTATCTATTTAGCGGCATGCATAGCTATTCTTAAAGCTGAATTCAGGGATAAGGCTGCTCTGATATTTATCTCTTGTTAGGGTTGAATATGAATGGTTACACCGTGTATTTCCGATTTCCCCGGCATATCTTTTTTAAGGATTCCGGCGATTTTGGTGAAGGCGGTTAAAGTATCTAAGGTCGAATCATTGCCGAATACCAAACGATAATCAGGGCAACCTATGCATACAAATTTTTCTGGAGGTTGGCGGTATGCGTATATCGAATCGATCAGGTATTATCTGGGGTGTTGTGGCGTTGCTGGTTGTTATTGCCGGTATATGGCTGTATCAGGCTGTTGCTGGAAACCGTGACCGCAATAGCAATGTAGCCAAAAAACCCCAGGAAGAATCTTCTCAATCGACGCAAACACTTGTCATGCAGGGAATGGATGTCTTTAGATATGATACCTATGGTAATGAATATTACTTCACCGATACCCTGAAACTCCCTTTTGAAACCTTGCTGGCCACCCCGGCAGATACTCGTGAAAAGACCCTGGGGGTGATGACCGATAATACTGGTAAAGTGGTTGGCATTCAAGAAGTGACAGGCGATGACGGCAAGAAACGTTGGGGTATCACCTGCGCGTTTTGCCACAGTGTTGTGAATCAAAATGGCGAGCGCTTGGACGGCATCCCTAATACCCGTTTGAATGTGGGTGCAATACTGGCTCTTTCTCCGGCTCTCGACAACGCCAAAAAAAAGCAGCTCCTTAGTTGGGGTCCAGGTCGACTAGACGTTACATTTAACAATGAAGCCGAGGACGGGGTTAACAATCCTGCAGTGATGGAAGCGGCTTTTGGGACCAAGGGAATAAAATACTTCAATTGGAATGGCAGCTTTGAAAGTGCTGCCGAGCGCAGCCATTTCACCATGGATATTGTCGGACATGGTAATGGGGAATTTAAACCTCCAGAAAAGTGGGGAATCACAAACCAGGATCTGGGAGATGGAATCGACTTGATCGGTCCCAAAATGCCAGCAGTTGTTGCTTATCTGGAGTCTATTGATCCACCGGCACCGAACCCGGGTTCTTTTGACCAGGCCAGGGCTGCCAGTGGAGAAGCAATATTCGAGGGCAAAGCTAACTGCACCAAGTGCCACACCCCCCCGTTGTTCACTAACAACGAAAAGGTCAAACCTGAAGTGGTGGGAACCGATCCTGCTCATGCCAACTCCCCGGTTTTTAAGGACGGGACCTATAAAGTGCCGCAATTGCGCGGGGTTTGGGCGGTTGCCCCCTATTTTCATGACGGCAGCGCTAAAACTTTGATGGACGTCGTCAACCACTATGACCAGCAATTTAAACTTGATTTAAGTGAAGCTGAGAAAAGCGATCTGGTGGAATATCTAAAATCGCTGTATTAAGAATAATTTGACGCACCTCCTTTAGTGAAGAAGTGGGGGCATCATAAATGTGTCAGAATCCGTTTGGATAAAAAACCATATTGTTAAAAAATATGAAACCGCGCCATCCCGCGCGGTTTTTTGTTTTCTATTGGTGAGCCATGGAGGCTTCGAACCTTCGACACCCTGATTAAAAGTCAGGTGATCCAATTCGGGAATACCGTTATGCGGGTCAGTAATCAGGTGTCCGCTCCAATACATGCCGCTGTTTGGCGTCAAGCGGAGATAGTTGAATGGCGGAGACGATCATTCCATAGCAATCAGGCGATAGCCTATCCCCGGTTCGGTTAAAATGAACCCCGGCTGGTTGGGATCCTTTTCTATTTTCTTACGCAGCTGGCTGATGTAGATCCGCAGGTATTGGGAATGCTCCTGAGCTTCAGTTCCCCAAATGGCCTTGATAAGATGCCGGTGGGTTACCACTTTCCCGGCATTGGCGGCCAGTATCTTTAGCAGGTCGTATTCTATCGGGGTCAGGTGTATATCGGTTTCCGCAACTTTGACCAGGCGCCGGGAAAAATCCAGGAAGAGATCACCAATCTGAACGACCGGTTCGTCTTTGACATTGGCCTGATGGCGCAAAGCCACCCTGATCCGGGCCATCAGTTCACTCACGCTGAAGGGCTTGGTCAGATAATCATCGGCCCCGATATCCAGCGCCTGGACTTTTTCATGATCCTGGCCCCGCACCGACAGTATGATTACCGGCACCTGGCTCCATTCCCGAACTTGCCGCAAGACTTCCAATCCCTCCTGATCCGGGAGACCCATATCCAGTATGATCACATCGGGGCGGGCCGTTACGGCTTGGTAAAGGCCTTCTTTAGCGGTCGCAGCTTCGGTGAAATCATACCCGTGGGCTATCAGGCCGATTTTTAACAGCCGGCGGATTTCCAACTCATCATCGATTACCAATATCTTGGCTCCCATCTCTTGCCTCTCTATTCACTTTGAATATAATTAGAAAACATCGCCTGCAACCGGCAGGGTAAAATTAAACCGGCTGCCTCTTTCAGACTGGCCGGCAGCCCATATGGTCCCCCCGTGCGCTTCGATAATACCCCGGCAAATAGACAAACCCAAGCCTGTGCCGCTAACATTCCCGGGAGACTGCAGACGATAAAACTTGTCGAATATGAACTCCTCGTCGCCCGGGGTTATACCTTCGCCCTGGTCGGTTACCGACACTTTCAATAATCCGTCAACTTCGGCCGCGCTTACTATTATCTCACTATGCCGGGGGGAGTATTTGACGGCGTTATGCAGCAAATTGGTCAACACCTGTTCGATTAAGGCGTAGTCAACTTTAATGAGCGGGAGTGCATCGGGAATCTCAACTTTGACTTTGTGCCCTTTGAGGATCTCCTGGTTTTCGCGCAGGGTCACGCCGATAATGTCCTGTATATCCGACCAGTCCGGATTAAGTTTCATATAGCCGCTCTCCAGGCGCGCCATATCAAGAAGGTTGTTTACGAAACGGTTCATGCGCTCAGCCCCCAGCTTAATGCCATTTAACAAGGTGGCCTTTTGCTCTTCATCATATATGGCTTCATCGTCGACCAGGCTGGAGACCGCACTCATAATGGAGGTGAGCGGTGTCTTCAAGTCGTGGGAAATAGAGTTGAACAAAGCCGCCTGCAGTCTTTCACTGGCCTCAAGGGTTCTCACGTCGTGGGCTTCCTCCGCTAATTCGAGCCTCGCTATAGCCAAGGCCGACAGCCCCGCCAGAGCCTGCAGCAGATTTATCTGTTCGGCTTCAAGCAAGTTGTTAGACGGTTTTACTGCCAAAACCGCCATGGTTTTTTCCTCGGTTTTGACCGGTACATGATAACCCCTGGCGCCGGTAAAAGTGTCAGTGCCTAAGCCGCTCGGCTGAGAGTGGCTGAAAGTCCACTGGGCCGCCAGCAAATCGTTGGGACTCGACGCCAAATCAGTCAGGGTTTTGTTTGCTGCAACGACTCTGAGTTCTCCGTTATGACCGGGCATAAACAGTGCCGCTTCGGCATCCAATGTCTCCGCCGTCTGCTTGACCACCTGGCTGACCAGCATGTCCAGGTCGGCTGCCGCCGATAATCCACGGGCCAATTCATATAGAACCCGGGTCTGTTTCTCGCGTTGGGTGGCTTCTTGCGCCCGGCAGCGGAGCAAATCACTCATATTGCCGGTGGTATATGCCACCATCATAAACACCAGGAAGGTGATCAAATGCCGGGTATCACTGACCGCCAGGTTAAGGATGGGCGGCATAAATAACACGTCCCAACATAAGACGCTGACCAGGGCTATGAAGAGCGATTGTCTGACCCCCAAGCGGGAGGCTGCAAAAATAACCGGCAGCAAATATAGCATCCCGATATTGGTTAACCCCAGGTAATCACTGTACAACTTGCCGATCAGAGTAACCGCTGCGGTGAGGAACAAAGAAAATATTATCAGCCTGCTGTCTTGATCCGTTGTATAATCGATCCGAAGACTGGCGTGAATAGCTCTGCCGATTTTGCGCCAATAGTTTGATCTGCCCAAGCAATGCTGCCCTCCGCTTCTCGCATACCATGAACTGTATTATTCTACCCGGTATCGTAATTCCCTTTTCATTATAATTGAAGGGCCTGGGGATTACTAAAGAACAGGTTTATGGCTTTTGGCCAAGTGGTAAGTCTTGAGATCTTCCAGATAGAACGGGATTATAGATACGATGACATTGCGCTTTTTAAGCATGGCATTAGCGATAAACAGGCTGGTGTTGTTGTGCAAGGCCATCTCCCAGCGGTGAGGGACGAAAAACTGCGGCAGCAGCACGGTGATAATATCTCCCGGCTGGGAGGCATGCTCCTCAGAATCAATATATTCAGTCAAGAGGTTCACAACTTCCCGGTAGGGGGAAAACTTGACGATCAATGGAATATCCGTGTCCAGCAAATTCCATTTCCGCCGCAGCTTTTCCGACTCGCCTGCATAGACCTCCACGTGGAAAGCTTCCACATGGGAAGTTATGCTGCGCGCATACCGCAGCGCCTTCACCACCATAGCGTTAAAGCTATCGACCGGTACGATTACATGATGCTGATAATCGCTGTTCAGATTTATTTGGGCTAGAGATTCGTTGGGTATGTCCAGCTGTTGAGCCACAGACAAATAATGGGTTTTGATCTTCAGCATGACCGTAATTATTAAAGGCACCACTACAAATACTATCCAGGCACCCTCGGCAAACTTGGTAATGCCTATGACGGTTACCGCCACACCGGTAGTTGCCGCCCCGGCCGCATTTATTAAGGCCTTCCATGTCCACCCTTTCGACCGCTCTTTCCACCAGTGGATAACCATCCCTGCCTGCGATAGGGTGAAAGAGGTAAAAACGCCCACCGCATAGAGGCTGATCAACAGATGAGTATCGGCCTGGAAGACAATGATTAAAATGGCCGCGGCCAAGCTCAGGAGAATGATACCGTTGTTGAAATTGAGCCGGTGACCGCGCATGGAAAGCTGTCTGGGGACATAGCCGTCCTGGGCTATGACGGACAGCAGGGTGGGGAAACCGCTATACGCGGTGTTGGCGGCTAAAGCCAGGATTAAACCAGTAGTGGCGGCCATGATGTATAACATCAGACCGGGCCCGAAGATGCTTAATGTCAACTGGGTTATGACGGTTTGCCGGGGGTCGGGCACTATCTGATACAGATTGGCCAGAACCGCAACGCCGCCAAAACATACTATAATGGCCAGAGCCAGCAAGGCATAGACGGTTTTGGCTTGCTTGGCGGCCGGAGCCTTAAAGTTGGGTACCGCATTGCTGATTGCTTCTACTCCTGTTAAAGCGCTGCATCCCGAAGCAAATGCTCTGATAATCAGAAACATGGTTACAGCCTGAATACCTGGTGTTGCCGGGATGGCCTCTGCAGCCGGAAGGGCAGGCATGCCGCCGGTAAGGTATTTGATAATACCGGCTGCTACCAGGACTACTATAGATAGTATAAAAGCATAAGTAGGCAGACTGAAAATGCGCGATGATTCGCGGATTCCCCTTAAATTACCTACCGCCAGCAAAAATATCAGCAATAAAGATATGGCGACCCGATGCGCATAAAGAGACGGAAACGCCGAGGTGATGGCCGCACTGGCTGCAGCGATACTTACTGCCACCGTTAAGGTGTAGTCTACCGACAAAGACGCCCCGGCAGCCAGACTGTAGATCGGTCCCAGATTATCCTTGGCCACCACGTAAGCCCCGCCGCCGTTGGGGTAAGCGTCCACCACATGGCGGTAAGACAACACCAATATGATGAGCAGGGCAATAATAGCCAGGGCAATACGCGGCATCCACATAAAAGAGGCCAAACCGATCACCGGCACCAAAACCAGCAAAATCTCTTCCACCGCGTATGCGACCGAGGAAATCGAATCACTGGACAGGATGGGCATACCCCAGAAAACATTTAATTTTTCATTTCCCAGTTGGTGGCTGGCCATACTTTTGCCAAACACGAACCTGCCTAAACGCCTGAACATATTGATTACCTGCCTTTTACAGATGACTAAAACGGATAGTATTAGTCTTAGCTTTGTTAACTATAGTAAAACTGCGCGGCATAAATAATCTGTATCGATTCTCTATGAGAAGGATAAAAAAGTTGTATAGAAGGCGAAGCCAAAATCCTTTAAAGTCACAATGCAGAAGAATTGCCGGGTATGTGATTTGTAAGATGGGTCACTCCTGGGAGAAGGTATCCAGAACAAAGAGGCCAACTTCCAATTTGGGCCTCTTTTGGCCGGAGGCCGACAATGTATCCCCCCTAACTTACCAAAATAAACCAAACCTTGACCCCGACCTTAGGTAGGAGTTTATACTGAAAGGGGTGATGACATGGAAATCATGATCAAGATAGGCGAATTTGCTCAGTTGACTGGAGTCACAGTAAAAACGGTTCTTCATTATCACAAAATCGGTCTTTTGGCAGAACCGGTGAGGTCCCCAAACGGCTACCGGCTTTACGGAGCGACAGAACTCCATAGATTGCAGGCTATTAAGCGGCTAAAGGCTTTAGGTTTTAGTCTTGAGAAAATAAAAGATATGCTGGGAGATCCCGCTGACAGTACTACTATGCGTTCGGTTCTGGAATCATTGGCAAGAGAGTTGAGCAGCGAGATAAATACACTGCAAGCACGGCTTGAAAAGGTTCAAAAGCTGTTAGCGGCCGAACCGCTTCTCATATTGAAGGAAGATACGGCAACATTTCAGATGGTCAACGATATTATCGGCACCGAGCATTATGAATCGTATCCTGATGTAAGGGAAAAGGAGCGCCAAATCTATGAAGTCTTGGATAGTTATGAATGGGGTCTGAATCATCAACAGTACTACGTGCAGTTGGCTGAATATCTTAAAGACAATCCCGAGGTTTTTCAAAAATTAATAAAAATGAACGAGCGGCTTGTTGCAATTGCTGACCTACCCGAAGATGCTCAGGAGATAGATGAACTGGCCAGGGATTGTGTTCGAATATTGAAGTGCATTCCTATTATTGAAACCATGTGCAGTCTTGAAACTGTGAACCCTTTCGATCCGCTGCTTAATGAAATGCTGAGCAGCCTTTTAACCCCGGCTCAAATGAAATTCTGTGAACTCAGCCTGCAGTACAGTAGGGAAACCGGACCTTTTAATAAATAACGGAAGGCAGGGTAATATGAGGGTGAAAACTATTTTGTCAAAACTTTCGCGCTATTCACTACCCATCCTGCTCATTTTGGTTATAGCAGATATTGCACTCTTCGGCAGCGGGATTATCTCTAAAGAACAAATGAAGTACTTTATCCTGGTACCGGCTATCCTGGAACTCACTTTCCTGATGATCCTCCTGTTCAACCTTTCTCGTATTATTGCTCGTTATCGAACTTTGAAAAAAGCAGGTGAGGAAACCTTTGCCGCCTGGCAGGAAGCTTTGGAAGAGATATTCCCGGCACGTGTAGCCCGCTTGATTTTAATCGAACCTCAACTGTATTATGCCTTATACCTCTCATTGAGGAAGAAACAGCTCCCCGATAAAACCGCATGTTTTGCCACCCGCCTGGCAAGCTACCTGTTTCTGGCCAAGGCCATTATTGTGATATGTTGGTTAGAGATCCTGGCCGTGTTTCTAATGCTCCCCGACCGGTGGCTGGTATGGAAGGTGGTTCATTTGGTGTTAGGCGTATGGGCCATAATGTGGATATGGGCAGATGCCCAGGCTATGCGTCTTTATCCACACCAAATGACCGGTAAAGGAGTAAGATTCCGGGTAGGTCTTCGCTACCACCAGGAGATACCCTGGGAGTATATCAGAGCAGTAAAACGAATAGAGAAGCCGGCCCCCGGCATTGCCCCTGGTCCGGATAAAAAAAATCCGGGAAGCCTGTTCCTGTCAGTTGGTGAAAAATGTAATGTCGAAATTGAACTTAACCCGCCCCAGTCCTTTCAGGGCATGCTGGGCAATAGGTTAGAGGTTGGGAGGGTCTATCTTTCCCTAGAAAAGCCAGAGGACTTTATGCTGAATATTCCAAACCCCGCTTTAGTCAATCAATACAATGCCTGAGCCCATTTTAAATGGAACAGTTCTTTAAAATTTACTTCCGAGAGACCTGGCTTTTTTTAATAATCTTCCTGAAATTGCCGGCTTTTGCAAGTTTGGATTCAGGGGTTCGCTGTTCCAGGAGTAAAAACATGGTTGTTCCCTGCCATAGGTCACTGATCCTATAAGCAAAGTCCATGCTATAATAAAGGGAGCTATGAGGAATTGAAGCTTAGGTTTTGCTATGCTATCATTGAGATATAAAAGGAGTTGCCGCTTGTGGTATGGCGGCAGGTTCGTAAATTGGGTTTAGGCCGCCTTACACAAAGGCGGCCGTATTATTTTCTGAGCATAAAGCACAGAGAAATAATTCCTAAGATTACCAAGCAGAATTGAAACAACTCGCCATATGTAATCATATCACCATTGCGCCTGGTCATTGAAAAGATTTGGTTTGGCCGGACAAATCGATTAAGCGGCATTAGTTTTTCCTCATAATTTATTCTCATCTTTATTCTGCAGTGGTTTTTTTCCTTTGTTAACAGAGTGCGGCTTGAAAGGCTTGGAAAATTGATGCTAGAATGGTAAAAGATCGAAACACCAAGCGGAATAATAATATGGGATTATGAGGAGAAAATGGTATTTATGAACAACAAGAAATTCACAGCAGGTATCCTGGCGGTTGCCATGTTGTCGGGAATATTTTTAACAGGATTTACATATCAGCAGGGCATAGGAGATGTCTATTATGAAACCAAATCGAGAATTTATGATAACACTACTTATCACGAACAATTGGCGGGTCATAGTGCCAACGGCATCGTGAGGGCATATTTTGTCAACGCGGATACCCAGGACACGGATTTAAAGCCCTATGTATTTGAAGGTGAAGTCACCGGAACCTATACGATGAATACCATGATCAGCACTTTGGAGAATCAAGGCTA
>NZ_DIPG01000009.1:0-7006 GCF_002426325.1 Syntrophomonas sp. UBA5494
GCTAAAATACAAAAGAATTGTCACTAATACAGTACTAAAAAGAACTAAATTTAATTTACCATGTTTGTAAAAGCTCATACTAATTCCCCCTGCATGCTTGTTTTATATAAATCACATATTTTTAATTAATACCACATATATCCTTTAAATCCTTTTTTTAAAAGGACTATATTTACTGTATTTAAATAAGGTAAATATTCTAAATGAAATGAAAGAACAGGATATCAAAGGGTTTTTGCCGAAAGGATTTGGGTGGAATTCACAGGAATTATTTCCCTCTAGATGAATAAACTACAAGATAAGAAAGGAGGGTTTGTTCATGGGTGTTCATGAAAACGGGGTTTTCTAACAATTTAAGGCTTAATGAGTAGATAAAAAATAACTGCATTTCAAACGGACGACAAATGGGAGTGGAGTAAAAAATGCAGGAGAGAATAATAAACGATTTAGCTGAAAGCAGAATTAATTGGAAGCTGGCATTGCTTTTTATACCTGTCGCGTTTCTGACATATCTCTTTCATGAATTCGGGCATTGGATTGTTGGAGAAATATTAGGAAACGATATGATTATAAGTCTAAATCATGTAGAACCAAAGAGCGGATTCTTCATCGATGAAAGTCATGCTCTATATTCCGCTATGGGAGGACCGGCATTTACCATACTTCAAGCGATGATCTTTTTATTAATCATTGAAAAAACAAAGAGCCTTTATGTATACCCCGCTGTCTTTTTTGCGGCCTTCGTCCGCTTTTTCTCGATTATATTTGGGGGATTTAATATGCAAGATGAAGCAAAGATATCGGCAATGCTAAATATGGGCACCTATACAATAGCGATTATTGTCATATTGTTGTTATTTCTGCTTATATTGAGAAGCAGCTATGTATTGAAAATAAGTCTCAAAGCCAACTTGTATTTTTTTGCAATCAGCACTATGTGTATACTTCTGGTAATTGAAACGGATAAACTGCTTTATTAATTAAAAGCCTATACTACTCCATCAGCAATGGTTTTCATTATTCTTGACAATCTGGCTGCGGGATTAGATAAAGATGAGATACTAAAAAGCTACCCCTCTCTAACGGTTGAAGATATTAATGCCGCGCTAGCTTATGCTGCAATGTTGACCAAGGAACAGGTTATCGCAATCTAGGGGGATATTGATGAAATTCAAGATTGAGCGCCCCGCGCGCGAAGCACAAAACACTGACTGCGCTCGGAGAGACTCTTCTGGTCTTTCTTTCGGACGGGGGTTCGACTCCCCCGCCTCCACCAGACTAATAGCGAGTGATCACTCGATAGAAGACCCGCAAGGGTCTTTTTATAATGCCCCCATTGTCAAGACACGATAAGTGGATTTCTACGTTAAATTCCTTTCTAGTTTTGATATTTTCAAGCAGCTTGGGTAAGCTCGCCATGGCAAACCTGGTCTGGGCACAAGTCTCCGATTGAGGAATGCGGCTGATACGTATTATACTCATGTTAATGGATTTTCTTAGTTCTCTGGGAGTCATCACGCAGACTATGTTAGTGCCTGCCGCCATCCTGAGAACCTAATATTAATGGAATACTGAAATTATAAAGGTGAAAATAATGCTTTTTGTGGAACTGTTAAAAGCGGTTTTCTTAGGAACCGTGGAAGGGATCACCGAATGGCTTCCGATAAGTAGTACCGGGCATATGATTCTAGTTGAGGAATTCCTCCAATTAGAAGCCACAGCAGCATTCAAAGAGATGTTCTTTGTGGTCATACAGTTGGGGGCCATTATGGCGGTAGTCCTGCTCTATTGGCACAAGTTGAATCCCTTCTCGCCTGACAAATCCAGTCAGGAGAAGAAAGATACCATGCTGATTTGGTATAAAGTGATGATTGGAGTAGTTCCTGCCGCAGTATTAGGATTTCTGTTTGATGATTGGCTCAACGATCACTTTTACAATTATTTAACGGTTGCAGTTATGCTGGTTGTATATGGAATTCTTTTTATTGTAATTGAAAACCGCAATCAAGGACGTCAAACCGGGATTCAGACATTCAACGATTTATCCTATAAAACAGCCTTTTTTATAGGAATCTTTCAGGTCTTGTCATTAATTCCTGGGACGTCACGTTCGGGCGCTACCATCCTGGGTGGGATTTTACTGGGTGCTTCTCGTTACATTGCGGCAGAATATTCGTTCTTCTTGTCTATTCCTATAATGTTCGGGGCAAGTGCATTAAAGATCTTTAAATTTGGTTTTAGTTTGACGCTATGGGAAATCAGCATTTTATTAACCGGCATGGTTGTAGCATTCGTAGTATCTGTGCTCGCGATCAAATTTTTAATGGGGTATATCAAAAACCACGACTTCAAGGTCTTCGGGTGGTACCGAATAGTCTTAGGGGTCTTGATCCTCACATATTTTGCATTATCTCCATTTATATGATGATGATAATATAAACCCAATAGCCGGGTTACACATAATAGTTGCTGTGTTCAATGGCGTTTTTGGTTGCCCGAGTGTGATTTGTTTAAAATATCGAAGTAAGGTAAAAGAAAGCGATTATTCATATGGGAAACAATAAAACCGGGATATTCATGGCAATCATGGCGGCGGCCCTTTACGGCATAAGTTCGCCTGCTTCAAAACTGCTGCTTATTGAGATACCGCCGACCTTAATGGCATCACTATTATATCTTGGTGCTGGTCTCGGAATGCTAGTAGTCCATGGGATAAATGTATTAAGCCAGAGAGAACCAGTAGAAGCGAAAATGAATATAAAAGATTGGCCTTATATAGTTGGCATGATTCTTCTGGATATTGCTGCACCTGTTTTGCTTATGCTGGGGATTACCATGACGACTGCGGCCAATGCTTCTTTACTGAATAATTTTGAAATAGTGGCTACTTCTCTAATAGCCCTTATGGTATTCAAAGAAGCAATCGGGCGGAGAATGTGGATTGCTATCACGCTTATTACTCTTTCCAGTATGCTTTTGTCAGCTCAAAATTTAGGCAGCGTCACTTTTTCCAGCGGATCGATATTTGTTTTGCTGGCATGTGTTTGCTGGGGATTTGAAAATAACTGTACCCGCATGCTGTCTCTAAAAGACCCTATGCAAATAGTAGTAGTGAAAGGATTTGGATCGGGTATCGGGACTCTCATCATTTCCTTTTTCCTGAAAGAATACAGCAGTAATTTAATATATATTGCCCTGGCCTTACTATTAGGTTTTGTCGCTTATGGACTGAGTATTTTCTTTTATATTAAAGCACAAAGAGAACTTGGAGCTGCAAGGACCAGCGCCTATTATGCCGCCGCGCCATTTATCGGGGTTTTAGTTTCCTGGCTGGTGTTACAGGAGGGAATGACCGGGACTTTCTTAATCGCGTTAGTTGTCATGCTTATCGGTACATATTGTGCTGTGTCAGAAGCGCATGAGCACGACCACGTTCATGAAGAGCAGGTTCATGAGCATAAACACAACCATACCGATGCTCATCATCATCACTTGCATGATCTCGAAATCATAGGTGAACACAGTCATGAACATACTCACAAAACATATGAACATAAGCATTCGCATTGGCCGGATCTTCATCACCAGCATACGCATTAGCAGGTTGGATGCGGCATGTATTTTTGAATAGCTTATGAAAACAAGTGATGCATGGCGGTGCAGTGCTGCTGGAGAGCCCTGAGCCATGGTATGTCTGCCCCATGCCACGCCGGTCTGCGAGCTCTGTCCTCTGCAGACCATGTGTGCTGCTTATCGGGAGGGGACGGCGAACAGGCTGCCGGTTAAATCTCCCCCCAAGTCCCGCACCATGCAGCAAAGAACCGTGCTGGCCTGGTTTTCCAGGGCAGGACCCTGATCCGGCGGCGCTCTGGGGAAGGGTTGCTGGCGGGTTTATGGGAATTCCCCAATCTGGATGGCTGCCTGGTTGGAGCAGCAGGGGCTGTGTCCCCTTGGCGGGGAGCGTAGCATACGTTATATTGCCGGATGCTGTCAAAACTTAGTATAAAATAAACAACTGACGCGGAGGTGATTCTCATTCGGAAGCTGCCCGGTGAACACAAGCTGATAGCCATCGTCCTTGGAGCAGCGCTGACGGTTCTGGCCCTGATGCTGCTGGTCCGGTTGCCGGTAATGCTAGGCGGCGCCCCGAAGAGCATCATGGTCACGGAGCAAAACGGCGTTTATGACCTGACCGGAATCATCGCTCCGGACACTCCCGCGATTTACCTCGCCCCCGGCGATACTTATTATCCCAACACCTACTTATCCCCGGAAAACGCCGATACCGCTGTTCCCGAGAGCACCGACCGGTTCGGGGAAATCCGGGCCGACTACCTCTCCCAGCGGTTTGTGCTGAAGGTTCCTGAAGACAGCGGGGTATACGCCCTGACCTTCAAGCTCTCCGGCCGCCACGCCATGCGGGTCTATGTGAACGGAGCGCTTGCGGGGGAAACCGGCAGACTCGGCGCCACCAAGCAGGACACGGAGGTTTGGGAAAACAACATCTCCTTTCACGGGTCGGCGACCGCCAACGGAGAAATCGACATTCTCTTGAACAGCGCGCAATTTTACCATGCCAAGCGCGGGGCCACCCTGGCCGAGCTCTATCTGAGCGAATCCGCAACGGGTTCCGACCCGTTCTTTGCCGAGCGGATCAAGGGAATCGCCATTATGGGCGCGCTTTTGTGCGCGGCCGTCTTGCTGCTGGGTATCTACCTGCTGCTCTCCCGCACCCGGGCTACCCTGTATTTTGCCCTGGCCTGCATCGTCATGGCGCTGCGGGAAAGTATCCAGAGTCAGGCCTGGACATACTTTCCTCTATCGGGAAACGTCTCTTTCATGCTGGAATACCTGAGTGTGGTGCTGCTGACAATTCTCTTGTCGCTGTATCTGGGGCAGTACGCCGGCAGATTCATGAGCGTCATGCAGTATGCTGCCATCGCCGGCTCACTCTTGTACGGCGCCTGCGTTCTGTTAGGCGATTCCGTGTTCTATACATCCGCGCTCGGCTATTATCAGGCGCTGCTGGTGCTGACCATCGTTCCCGGTATTTCCAGCCTGTTCTGGAAAATGCGCCGCCCGACCAAGGAGCAGGCCGCCGCCATGTACGGCATCGGCGTGTTCTTTCTGGCCGCCGTGGGCGATATCCTCATGTACAGCGATATTTTCGGCGACGCGAAGGTCAACCTGCCTGTCTCCGAGGCCGCCATGCTGGTCTTCGTGCTGGCACAGACGGTCTCCCTGTTCCTCATGAACAACCGGGTGCTGTCGCAAGTAAAAGAGCAGCGGCAGCGTCTGGCGGTGGAAAAAGCCGCACTGGAAAACCTGGATCAAATGAAGACGGAGTTTTTGGACAGTGTCTCCCACGAGTTAAAAAACCCGCTGGCGGTAATTTCCGGCTATGCGCAGAACGCTGAGCAGCAGCTGCTCTTGTCTCCCCACAAAACTGCGGAGGCAGTTGAAAAAATTAAAGTGATTTCCTCCGAGGCCAAGCGGCTGGGGCTTATGGTGGGGCAGATTCTCGATGTAACCCGCATCGAGGAAGGCCGCATGACCATTGAACCGAAAATTTGCGGCGCTGACGAAATCATCAATATCGCCATCTCCATTTATTACCCTATCCTGAACAAAAACAACAACCGGCTGGAGCTGCACATCGAAGAAAGATTGCCGGACATACTGGCCGACCCCGAACGCGTTTCTCAGGTAATTGTCAACCTGATTTCCAACGCCGTACGCTTTACGGTGAACGGTCTGATTACTGTGTCCGCCGGACCGGAGGACGGCTTTATGAACATTAGTGTTGCCGACACCGGAACCGGAATCAGCCCGGAGCTGCTTCCTTTTATCTTTGACCGGCATGTCACAAAGAAAAAATCCGGCGGCGGTCAGGATATCGGCACCGGATTGGGTCTTTACATCTGTAAACACATTGTGGAAGCCCATGGCGGAAGGATTTCCGCCGTAAGCGAGGAGGGGAAGGGCAGTACCTTCAGCTTTACCCTGCCCATTGCCGGGGGCTAATAGCGCACTTTGCTGAACAGGTAGCCGTCCTTGCCGCTGCTGCGGATTTCAAACCAGCCGTCGTTATTCATGGCCAGTTTTTTGCGCAGGTTGGTGATGTGTACGGTGATGGTCCGGGAGTTTTCGGCGGCTTCGCCCCAGGCGCGTTGATAGATTTCCTCCCGACTGAGCCTTTGCCCCGGAAACTGCATAAAGCAGATTAGAAGCTGATATTCTTTTTTGGTAAGGTTCACCGGCTGACCGGACAGGGTTACTTCCCCGGTCAGGGTGTCAACGGAAAGGGGAGGAAGCTCCAGAACCTGCTGTGCGGCAATTCCCGCACGGCGGAGCTGTGCAGCTATCCGCGCGCCCAGGATACTCATATCATAGGGCTTGGTGACATAATCGTCTCCGCCTCTGAGTAAGCCCTTCACAACGCTTTCATTTTCATCCCTGCCAGTTAGGAAGATGATGGGGGCGTTTGTTTTTTGCCGCAGTTCCATACAGAAGTCCCAGCCAAGGCCGTCCGGCAGCATCACATCCAGCAAAATCAGGTTTGGTGTGTGTTCTTCCAGCAAGAAGCGTGCCTGGGCAATATTCTCTGCACAGGCCACAGTGTAGCCCTCATCCTCCAGATATTCCCGGTTCATAGACAGCACTTGCTCCTCATCCTCGACTATCAGGATTCTTGCTGGTTTCATTTTATCTTTCACTCCACTCTGGATTTTCCCTTAAAGAAATTCCATATTTCAAGATTATTGATTAGGGGAGAAAAATCCTGCAAAAAAACTGTTAAGATTTCTTAGCAATTTACACAGAAGCTAAAAGGGGTACTAGACTGGAAATGCTTGGTGGGGAACAGGGAACTATGAGGAGGTGAGCGAGATGGAGAAAATCCGAATGGTCGGTATAACCTGTGGGGGGGAAAGCATATCCGATGTTTTGCTGGATATTCACTTCATGAACGGCCAGACCGTCATCTAGTTGGTCCCCAAGGCATTTG
>NZ_DIPG01000009.1:7075-7688 GCF_002426325.1 Syntrophomonas sp. UBA5494
TCATGAACGGCCAGACCGTCATCATCCCCCTTGGCGACAAGGCCCGTGACCCTTGCTTTATTGCACTGTTTCAGGATGAACGCCTGTTTTCGCCGCAGACAGACGGCGAGTGTGTTTACTGGCCCGACGGTTCCCGCCTGTCCTGTGCCGAAATCTTGAATATGGTACGGGGGGGCGGGGGATGAGCAAGCGAAGAATACTCAGCGCTCAGGCTAATGACGAAAACCCTAATGAAATCATTGTGGAGCTGGATAACGGAACCACCATCCTGCTGGATTTGGGGCCGAAGTTCAGCGTCCCGCTGTTTGCCGAGATTCCCAGGCTTTGTCTGCCTCGTACAGACGGTGAGCGGGTGTACTGGGTCAACGGGGCCAGTTTGCATCTGGATGAAATCATGGAGATGCTCACAGACCGAACAGACCCGGAAATCAAATTAAAGAACGGAGGTAATTGAAAAATGAAACGGACAGGCAAAAAACTCGTCGGTGTACTGCTGACGCTGGCCATGATGCTGTCCCTGCTGCCGGCGCCGGTATCGGCGGCTGTTACCGACACAAATGACTGGGCGATTTTTGATGCTGATGATCAGTACAATTTGCCGGAGACCCAGGAG
>NZ_DIPG01000009.1:7804-8135 GCF_002426325.1 Syntrophomonas sp. UBA5494
TACTGCAAAGGATGCTCCAGAATAACACCAATTTCGTGGCTCCCTGGGGCACGATTGTCAAGGAGATTATCAAGCAGCAGCGAGGCTCCGACCGCCTTAGTGTCGGCCCTTATATTCATTATCAGGAGCTGACCAACGACTCTCCTCTGATCATGAAGTCCTCGCTGTCGGCCGCATATAATGAAGCTGCCGGCAAACTGATCAGCGCCATCAACACTTTGGACGGCTATTACCCGGATGACTTGAAACCCACAAAGGACTTTCTCAACAACCAGGGCAATAGAATCGCCCAGATCGAAACGGAAGGCCCTGCCTTTGCCCGGTATCAGAT
>NZ_DIPG01000009.1:8305-8940 GCF_002426325.1 Syntrophomonas sp. UBA5494
GCCGGCGCCATCACCATTCAGTTGTTCTACGACTTCAAGGTCGAGGGGCTCCCTGGTAAATTCAGTACCCCGGACTTTGAAGTGGGCGATACCGAAGCGGAGCTGAGTTCTAAGGGCATTACCTTTGCTTTGGGCGGAAGCAGCGACAGCTACACGGTAAAGGCTGAAAACACCAACGATTTCCCAAACACCGTACAGAAGAGCTATACTTACGAAAAGAGCACCTCCACCTCCACCGAGGTATCCAACTCCTACTCGAAGGAGTGGTCGGAAGAGACCACTGTGGGCGTGGATATCGGCATCCCCGTCGTTTCCCTGGCCGGCCTTAGCGTCAAGGTGGAGCAGAAAGTGGGCTATTCCTACGGCCTTAGCAAAACCTATTCTTCCGCCCAGTCCGATACCTATAGCCAGTCCATCAGCGACACCATTGAGGTGCCTCTGCCCCCGCATACCGGCATCGATATCGACGTCAGCATCGTCGATTCCACCACCTCTATCCCCTATACCGGCGCGGCGCGCGTCACCTATAAGACCATGGTGGTCTATGCCGCCGGTATCGTGGAATCTGACGAAGGCGCCGGATCCGTGAAAAATGAGAACGGCTCTTTCTCCTTCGGCGACGGCGCCTACTCCGC
>NZ_DIPG01000009.1:9032-24399 GCF_002426325.1 Syntrophomonas sp. UBA5494
CTCCGCCATCCTGGATTTGGACCGCAGAATCGTCAACGCTATGGGCCCCGATTCCGATCGCGACCGGCTGGATCTCAGATCTACCGACAACGGCCTGATGGCCAACTCCGCCTTTAAGCCTGCCGCCGACAAGCTGCGTTCCGGCCAGCCCTATTCACCCTACGGAGGCCTGTTCAACTATACCTCCAAAGGCACCACCATCATTCCCAAAAAGGTTGTGCCACTCTATCCGGCAGCGCGTTTTGTGCCGGACACCGAGAGTATTACCCTCTATGAACAGCAGTCTCAGCGGCTGGACGGCATCAATGTCTCGGCCTTAAACGAATGGGACGTGCCGTACTATGGCTTTAACGCCCGGCTCGACGGGGAATGGACGGTGGTGGACGAAGACGGCGACCTCAATATGGAGTACGCCGAGATTGGCGCCGACCGCAACAGGAATCCCATCGTACGTGCGCTGAAGCCCGCAGGAGACACGGAGCTCTACCTTAGATACGCACCTAACTCCGCTAAGGTGGCCATGAGCGATGACTGTTTCATTGAAGAAATCCTGCTGACCATCAGACCCGTACCTCTTTCAACTGTGACATTGACGGGCAGCTTTGACGAATTTTATCTCAACGACGGCAGCAACACTACCAATATCTCCGGTCTTACGGTGACTGCGGAAGACCTGGAGGGTGAACCGTTCACCCCCAGTGATATCAAGTGGTATGCTGAAGCTGCCGATGGCATTACTGTGGACGAGGACACCGGTGAGATCGACTTCGACAAAGCCGGCACCTATCAGATTTACGCCATCGTTAACGAGGTGGAGTCAAACCGGGTTTCCCTGACCGTGCTGCCTCCCCGCTATCTGGCGGAGATCACTGTCGAGGATACTATCCCCGCGCTGATTTGGAACGATGACAGCAAAAACAGTTTCGATCTGTCCGACCTCACAGTATCCGGCCAGGATCAGTACGGCGACTCTTTCATCCTGGATCCTGACGAATATCATTGGACTTTGGGGAAAGAGGGTTACGCCTCGATTGCAGGCAATATCCTGACCGGCCTTGTAGTTGGAACCGATACCCTGACCCTTTCCTATCCGACCGAGGCCAGGGACGCAGAGGGTGCCCCCTTGGGGGTCATATACGCTCCACCGCTGGCTGTCACGATAAAAGCACTTCCCTATATCAATGAGCTTTATTATGATTCGGGCGCACCCATGGCCCGGGAAGGGGCAGCCTACGATTTGAACCAGATCCCGTTGCGGGCCCGGGATCAGCACGGCGATCCCATAGAGCTCCCTGACGATATTACCTGGAGCCTGGCGGAAAACAATCAGACAGACGCCAGCATCGACGCTGAAAAGGACCAGTTGACTGTTCCAGAGGGTACGGTTCCTGAGGCCTCTGTGGCTGACGTCATCCTGGAAGCATATTCGCCAACAGCCGACAGAACGGCAAGCAATGTGGTTGTCAAAGTACGCCAGAAACCTGTGCTCAAGCAGCTGACTGCGGCAATGACGAGGGATCTCCTTTTACGGGTAGACGAAAATGCCATGCTCAACCATTATTTCACCGTTGCCGGCTATGATCAATACGGGGAAGGGTTTTTACCGGAGCCTGTATGGCATTCCAGCAACCCCGCTGCCATCCAGCTTAACGGGGGTATACTGCACGCCCTGGTAGAGGATGCAGAGAGCCTGATTTACGCTGACTGTGAAAATTCCAGAGGCGAGACCATTACCAGCAACAAGATTCCTCTGAAAGTTGGCGCCCCGCGGCGGCTAAGCAGTATCAGTGTGAACAACGTTCCGCAATCCGTAGCCCTAAATGCGGTTCTGTCTCTGAATACGCTGGCGGTGGCCACCTTCGACCAGTATGGCCAGAAATTTACCGCTGAGGAGCTTGAGGCTTACCCGTCATCAATCCGCTGGACGCTGGAAAATTACGGGACAACGGCTGCCATAAACGAAAATACCCTTTCTTTTGGAAGCCAGAGTGGCAAAGTGACCTTAATCTGTGCCTGCGTCAACTCCGACACCGGAACAAGCTTTGTGGAAAAACGCCTTGATATCCGGGTCGGCCCGTACGTTTCCGCAATAAGCCCCGCTTCGGCCAACATGCCTTCTGCGGGGGGAACAAACGTCATTACCCTGACCGGCGTAAGCCTGGAAAATGGCCTGCGTATTTCGGCCTTTGACGGAACGGGAAGCGCTGTCCCGGGTATAACTGCAGTTACCACGGGTACCGGCACGCAACAAAAGGCGACCCTCAGCTTCCCTGCCAACAACGATACTGCAGACGCACAGACTTATACCTTGAAGCTTTCCTACAATGACGGCACTGTCTACGAAGCGGCACCTGCAGCCATCGTTACTGTTGCTAAGAAGGGCAGCGGCGGAGGCGGCAGTGGTGGTGGAGGCGGCGGCGGATTAAGCCCCTCCGGAACCTTGATTGACAGCAAAGGCGGCACAGCAAGAAAGGATGACGCCAAGGCGGTAATTCCCAAGGGCGCCGTTGGTACCACCATCAGAGTAACCATCACCAAAATAGACAGTTCAGGTCTTACCTTCCCTAAGGGATACAGGCTGGTGAGCAGCATATTTGACTTCAGCAAGGATAAGAGCGGTAATTTCAACAAAGACGTAACCATTACCCTGCCCTTTGACAAGAGCAAGGCAGATCAGGAAAAAGATGAGCTGGCAGTCTTCGGGTGGGACGGAAGCAATTGGAACATGCTGGACAATATTGAAGTAGATTGGTCCGCAGGAACAGTCAGTGGTACGACAGACCACTTTGCCAAGTTTGCGGTTTTGGCAAAAGCCAAAACCGGTATTGAACCTGTGGTACCTAAAGAGCCGGAAGTCCCGTTTGCGGCTTTAAATGATATTTTAGGCCATTGGGCCGAAGATGCCATTCGCAGCCTGGTTGGATCCGGTGCAATTAACGGGTATTCTGACGGCACCTTCAAACCTGATAAGACAGTCACCCGGGCTGAATTTGCTCAGATGCTTGTGAATGCCATGGAAATCCCGGCTGCTAATAATAGCGAAGTATTTGCCGACACTGAAAGTCATTGGGGCAAGGCATCCATTGCCGCCGCCTATGCCGCAGGAATTATCTACGGCTACGGGGACAACAAATTTGGTCCTGATGACCCGGTTACCCGGGAACAGATTGTAGCCATGGTAATAAGAACAGCCAAACTGACAGGCCCCTCTGGGCAGTTAAGCTTCGCCGACAATGAGGCCATCTCCGATTGGGCGAAAGAGCCTGTTGCAATAGCTGTTGCCAACGGATTAATCACCGGCTACAGTGATCAAACCTTCAGACCGGGGAACAATGCCACCAGGGCTGAAGCGGCAGTGATTATATCCCTAGCTTTAGAGGCAGGAAAATAATACTATAGGTTAACGCAAGCGTAATATTGCTGTTAACCCGATAGAAAACAGCAGCTTTTGAACACATTAAAACACCCCCGGACGTGAGCCCGGGGGTGTTTTCTGGGAAAAGTATTGTCTAAGTTGATTTTGTTTACTTTAGTTGAATGCCAATCCATTGATTAAATCGATACTGCTGACAACTTCCGGTGGTAAACATGGTCTGTTCAAAATCTGCGATAGAAAGTCTTAAAGGACAATATAGACGTTCCCATCCTCATGGTAACGGCCCGGACCGAATCCGCAGATAAAATACGGGGCTTGGGCTTGGCGCGGACCATTATATCGCGCGGGATACCGTCTTAATCTGTAACATTGTCATTGTCTGATTTGAAACCATGCGAAATAACCCCGCATGGCTTTTTGATGTCCATGGGGGGACTAATGCGGTTGCATGGACGGAAAAAAGCGGCGCGTTTACCTTGCTTTTGTTTAGAAATAATTTAATTCTTGGTACACTGGCTTGCTTGTTGACCTATATCGCACAGAAAAGGCGTTCGGTGGTGTGATTCGCCAGAATGTGACCCAGGAAATAAGCATTAAAACTTCCCCGGCATTGCTTAAAAACAACCTCTACAAAGGAAATTGTCGGAGTATAAAGAAGATATTTCAAAGGTATATTATAGGCTAGTACAATACTCCAGTAAATCGTTTAACCTGAAAGATGTCATCAAAATTATCAAAGCTGGAATTGCCAAAGGAGGGAAACGTATGAGCTCCTTTGTACTTGGTTTTCAGGATATTGATCAAACCAAACTCATGGTTGTTGGGGGCAAAGGCGCCAACCTGGGGGAACTTGCCAAGATTGAAGGAATACGCGTACCGGATGGTTTTTGTATTTCTACTGAAGCCTTTAAAAGAATCATTGGGGAAACATCGCCGATTAACGAATTGCTTGCTCAGTTATCGCTTCTAAAGGTGAAAGACCGGGATAAAATCGCTGAACTTAGCGGTGAGATGCGCAGGGTCATCGAAGGGACCGCCATCCCTGAGGACATTAGTGCAGAGATCATCAGCCACCTTTTAAGGCTTGGAGAAAAAAATGCCTATGCAGTACGCTCCAGCGCAACCGCGGAGGATTTACCGGCGGCCTCTTTTGCCGGCCAGCAGGATACGTATTTGAACATTATCGGTAAGGAGGCGATCCTGAAGCATATCAGCAAGTGCTGGGCATCGCTGTATACGGAACGTGCTGTAACTTACCGCATTCAAAACAACTTTGATCACCGTAAAATATACCTGTCTGTAGTTGTTCAGAAGATGGTCTTCCCGCAGGCGTCAGGAATTTTGTTTACTGCCGATCCCGTCACTTCCAATCGGAAGGTGTTATCCATTGACGCCGGCTTCGGACTTGGCGAGGCCCTGGTCTCCGGCCTGGTGAATGCTGATATTTATAAAGTACGTAACGGCAAGGTTATCGATAAGAAGATATCCGCCAAGAAGCGGACTATTTATGCCTTAAAAGACGGCGGTACGAAAGAACAAGAGATCCTGCCTGAGCAGCAGAACAGGCCAGCGCTGACAGATGAGCAGATTTTGCGGCTTGAAGGCATAGGCAGAAAGATCGAAGCACATTTCGGCTGCCCCCAGGACATCGAATGGTGTTTGGCTGATGATGGATCAAAAGGAGACATTCCTCCAGGGCAGGTGTGTCCCCTGACCTTATTCATTGTCCAGAGCCGGCCCATTACAACGTTATACCCTGTCCCCGAAGCCCATGATCAGGAAAATCACGTCTATGTATCTGTCGGCCACCAACAAATGATGACCGACCCCATGAAACCATTGGGACTGTCTTTTTTCCTGTTAACCACTCCTGCACCCATGCATAAAGCTGGTGGAAGGTTGTTTGTCGATGTTACCCACATGCTGGCTTCGCCTGACAGCAGGGAAACTTTATTAGATACCATGGGACAACACGATCCGCTCATCAAAGATGCCCTCATGACCATCATCAAGCGAGGAGATTTTATAAAATCGTTGCCAGATGATAAAAAAGAACTAAGTCCCGGTAAAAGCAATAAAGTTATTTCGTCTGCGGGTTTTCGTACCCAAATCGAAAACGATCCGACCCATCGTCGCTGATTTGATTAAGAGAAGTCAAACATCGATAGAGGAGTTAAAACAAAACATCCAGACGAAATCGGGAGCGGATTTGTTTGATTTTATCCTGGAAGATATCCAGCAATTGAAGAAAATTTTATTTGACCCACAAAGTTCGGGTGTGTTTATGGCTGCTCTGGATGCTTCCTCATGGATCAATGAAAAAATGATGGAGTGGCTAGGCGAAAAAAACGCAGCAGACACGCTTTCTCAATCCGTACCAAACAATATCACTTCGGAAATGGGTCTGGCGCTACTGGGTGTCGCGGATGTGATTCGCCCTTATCCAGAAGTCATTGCTTATTTACAACAGGTAAAAGATGATAACTTTTTGGATGAACTGGTTAAGTTTGATGGCGGACGGGAAACCCGAGACGCTATCTGTGCTTATCTCAACCAATATGGAATGCGCTGTGCCGGAGAAATCGATATTACCAAACCTCGTTGGAGCGAAAAACCAACTACCCTTGTCTCCATGATCCTCAGCAACATCAAGAACTTTGAGACCAATGCCGGCAAACGGATATTTGAGCAAGGGCGGCGTATTGCTTTGAAAAAAGAACAAGAGTTATTAGAGCGGTTGCAGCAATTGCCGGATGGTGAACAAAAAGCCCAAGAAACAAAACGAATGATCGACCTGATCCGGAATTTCATGGGTTATCGTGAATATCCCAAATACGGCATGATCAGTCGCTACTTCGTTTATAAGCAGGCTTTACTGAAGGAAGCCGAACAACTCGTACAATTGGGCGTTATTCATGAAAAAGAAGATATATACTATCTCACTTTTGAAGAACTTCGCGAAGCCGTACGCACAAATAAACTGGATTACCAGATCGTAAGCATTCGAAAAGACGAGTACAAATTCTATGAAAAACTAACTCCCCCGCGTGTGATCACCTCTGATGGTGAAACACTCTCCGGTGAGTACAGACGGGAAAATCTCCCGGCCCAAGCTATAGCAGGCCTGCCTGTTTCTTCCGGAGTAATAGAGGGGCGGGCACGCGTCGTTTTAAACATGGAAGACGCTGCTCTGGAAGAGGGAGATATATTAATCACCTCTTTTACTGACCCCAGCTGGACGCCATTGTTTGTATCCATAAAAGGCCTGATCACAGAAGTTGGCGGACTGATGACCCATGGAGCGGTTATCGCCCGTGAATATGGCTTACCAGCGGTTGTCGGAGTGAAAAATGCTACCAAAATAATAAAAGACGGACAGAGAATCCGAGTAAATGGAACTGAAGGCTATGTGGAAATACTATGATGGGAAGAGGTTGTCGTTGAAAGATTGACGAGGGGGTGTGCGTTTATTAATAGTTGATGCATTTGCCAGATGAGTATTACACGAAACTTATTACTGTAAAGGTGGCCTTGCAGTAACATTTGATTCTAGCGTAACAATAAAAAGAGCGGTTAAGATGTTATTCTTAGCCGTTTTTTTATGGTTTTGTCTATACTTTTTCACTCGTTCTGCTGTCTTTTTTCGCTTAACTTCTTTTGTATATTCCGGACAAATTTGCACCCCCCTGACCGGCAAACCGGTCAAAAAATTTTATGATAATGCCGGGCAAAAAGCTTAGCGATGAAGGTCACGTGGGTTACAAAAGTTTTACCTGAGCTTGCATTGATTTTACATATGCTTGCCTGGGAAGTTAACATTGTATCTCTATAATTTTCATTAGAATCCAAAAACTGAACGCAAGGAGGGAAGCATAGGTTATCGGTATTGTAGCCAACATTATGTAATTATAAAGGAGGTACAAGACTTGAAGTTAAGAAAAGCCATATCCAGTTTACTGCTATGCGTCACTATTACTACTTTCAGTTTTTCCACTGCCGCCCTGGCCGCTGATAGTTCATTGCAGACCCCCAGCCAGGTTGCCCTGGCTATGACCAGTGAGCCCACAACCAGCATAAACATAAATTGGACAACCCTCGACACTACTCTTACGGATCCCGTAGTAATGGTCTGGCAGGCCAATAAAAAAGAGAGTAGCGCAGTGCAATTTGACGCCAATGCCGAAACAAGAACGGTAACAAGTTCAACAATCACGGGTGTAACCGAGAAAAACTTTTATTCAGCTACCATCACGGGGTTAAAACCAAACACCGAATATAGTTATAAGGTTGGGACTGCGGAAGAAATGAGTGAAGAGCGCGGTTTCAAAACAGCTCCGAATAATAACGGTAAGTATACCTTCCTGTATTTTTCCGATTCACAAATTAAAGAAAATCATTCCCGGGCATGGCAAGCCAATCTGGATATGGCCCAAGAAATATATCCAGATGCCAATTTCGCATATATTGCCGGAGACCTCACCGATAAAGCTCAAAACGAAGGACAATGGGAATCTTTCTTTAATCAGCCCGGCAATGCCATGTTCAATGAAGATTTCAGCGGCAGCCTGATTTCTGAGCTGCCCCTGGCCGCCGCTATGGGTAATCATGACTCCAGCAATGGCGGAATTGGAGGCATAAGCAGTCATTATACCTGGGATAATGAAGTTGAGGGTGTACCGGTGTCTTATGCTTTTGATTATGGTGCTGCACGGATGATTATCCTGAATTTGGAAGCAGCCTATTCTCAGAACAGTGACGCCAACCGTGAAGCTCAAACTGAGTTTTTAAGGGACGAAGTTGCCCAGGCAAAAGCAGAGGGCAAGTGGATCTTCGTCGGCTTCCATAAATCCTTATATTCTGGGGCCAACCACATGGATGATCAAGATGTCATCTATAACCGGAAGTATTGGGCGCCTATTTTTGCCGAACTTGATGTTGATTTCGTTCTTCAGGGGCATGACCATGTTCTAAGCCGTGGTTTTGTACAGGAAGACGGCAGCGCAGCGGATATTACCAGACAGATCTCAGACCGTGAGTATATGGCTAAAGATCCTGACAATACACCCCTCTATTACGTTGGTAATACCGGCAGCAGTCTAAAATTCTATGCGCCCATCATGGACGACAGCTGGATCCAGCAAGACGACCCGGTGGCCCCTGACTTTGGCTATCTGGACATAAATTCAGCCTTACCAGCCGGTTATGTCTCAGAAATCACCGGGAAAGTCCTGAATCCCGGGCCCTGCACTAATGATGATCTGGAGGGTGTTGATCCTGATTTCTTCCGCACCCCGACCTTTACAGCTATAACCGTGTCAAAGGGAACCGTTGAATTTAACACCTATATGACCGGTTTTGATCCTAATACCAACTCTATCGTTGAAGATACTTTTCTTTATGACAGTATTAAAGTTACTAGATAATTGCAGATATAACGAGAGATCAATAGATAGTATCCACAGCAGATAAAACAGGATAAGGTACAATAAACCCGGTCAAATGGATAATATTTGATGACCGGGTTTTTTTCAGCAAGCGCCAATCGGTACCGCTTTAATAACAAGGCATTTATGTCTTTAGAGATCACATTGAGTAAGAAATAGGAGAAAAATTCGGAGGGGGAAAAAATATCACTGCGCCCAACTACTTCAGGTTTTATTTCAGCCTGACTCCGTGGGCGTAAAAATAGTTTCTATAGTTACTTCAAAAAAGCGTGCTATTTTGAAAGCCAGTTTAAGAGAAGGGTCGTACCTTCCTTTCTCAATGGCGTTAATAGTGGCCCGCGTAACGCCCAGCTTGTTGGCCAATTCCTCCTGGGTCAGATCATGCATGGCTCGATAAACCTTCAGCTTATTTTTCATTATTGTTTCATCTCCAAAAGGACCAGGCTGGCAAACCAAAAAAGCAGTCCTGCAATTAATATACCTATCCATAATCCTAATTGGTCAAGGGCTATCCAGGGCTGTATAATTGCCCCTATGATTAAGAAATTAAGAAATATAAACGCCAAAGAGCCCGACCAGGCATAATGCAACACAATTCTTTCGTCTATAACCGGGTCAGGGAAAAAATGACTGACTCCAAACCTTTTGGCGAGATAAAAAATTATAACAATTCCTAGAATATAAATAACCAGCATACTTTCCCCGCTTGGATTAATAGAAAATATGGAAAGAACAGCTAGAACCACTCCTACCAGAATAATAGGCACACTAAGTGCGGTAAGAACTAATCCAATCCATAATACAATGGGTTTTTTGGGCGCTATATTAATAAAAAAAGCGATCGCAAGTCCAGCGGCCGTTGCCAAAAGCCGAACCGGATCGACAATGCCCTCCTTGAAAAACTGAACTATCACACTTATGATCAGAAACATTACCACGAATACCCCAAACCAAACCAGTTTATTTTGCATAGTGTTTTTCTCCTTTTGGTTTTTTCAATTTAAATTGTATAATAAGCTGATCTAAATGTAAATAATATTTTACCTTTTATATCACATACTTTACATAACCATCGTGCAGAGAAGAGCAGAGAGACTCTTTGTATCATCATGATAAAAGCTATGATAATAAAGCGTGATCTGAAGGGTTTGATTTAAATGGAAATTCATGATAATAAGATTAACAATAGGTAAAGCTCTTAAATATCGTCGGCTGAGTTTCGCCTATCATATTGTGCGTATTTAGACGAGAAAATGAATAGAGCATGGATTTACATAGGGATGGAGATGAAAGAATGGCTGTAGATAGGCAATATTTATCGGATGTTGAAGCGATATTAACGCACAGATACGATAATGGAGGCGATCTTTGGGCCACACCCGACAAACGTTTGTTAAAAGGAGCCCCGTTCTCAACTCTGGAGAGTGTACTTTTCCTGTTAGAATTGGGTATGGAGCCTGCCGAGCCTTTGCTTCAAGAAGCTGCCCAATTGTTTTTCAGCACCTGGCAGGAGGATGGACGTTTCAAGATGTATCCCAAAGGCTCTATCTACCCATGCCACACCATCCACGCCGCCAATGCGCTTTGCCACATCGGGTATGCCTCGGATGCCAGGCTGCAAAAAACATTCCAGCATCTTTTGAATATTCAGTATATTGACGGCGGCTGGCGTTGTAACAAGTTTAGCTTTGGCCGGGGCCCGGAAACAGAGTATTCAAATCCCTTCCCAACGCTTACCGCTCTTAATGCTTTTCGCTTTAGCGACTATCTCAATAAAGAACCGGCACTTGACAAAGCTGTAGATTTTTTGTTGAAGCACTGGATAATCAGGAAGCCGATTGGTCCTTGTCACTATGGAATGGGCACATTGTTCATGCAGGTCGAATATCCTTTCCGCAATTACAATCTTTTTGTGTACGTCTATGTTTTATCCTTTTATAACCGGGCCAAGGCAGACAAGCGGTTTCTTGAAGCCTTGAAAGCACTGGAATCCAAAACGGTCGATGGACAGATTGTGGTTGAGCGCGTTGTTCCGAAGCTGGCCGGGCTTTCTTTCTGTAAAAAGGGTAAACCGAGTATATTGGGAACAAAACGCTATCACGAAATCTTCAATAACCTTGGCGAAAAGAGATAGGCAGTATAAGAGGACAGTTAAGCGCCAGCCGAGGCAATTCTCCGGCTGGCGCTTTTTTAATCGGCATCAAGGTCGAAGATGTTGTTAAGTCGATAACATCTTACTAACGTGTGTTTTCGATTTTGTTGTCAAAGATGTTGTTATTGCAATTATTCTCTATATTTCCCCCTTTATTATTAATGATATTGTTTTCCTGCACGATATTTTCATCGCCACTGATTTGGATACCGGTTCCGTGGTTTTTCTTCACAAGGTTGGCAAATACAATATTTTGGTTGCTAGAGACGTCGATACCGTCGCAGATGTTGGCTTTAATGTCGTTGTTCACCACGATGGAGTTGTTTCCCAACAGTAACTTTACGCCGTTGGAAGTATTGTTTTCAACCCGGTTGCCGTATAACAATGTGTTTTGACCCTTTGTGAAGATGCCTTCACCTTGGTTCCCATAAATACTGTTGTTGATAACGGCATTGCCAGTAGCGGCAGGGGTCCAGATTTCCAAGCCGTGGCCGCCGTTATCATTGATAACGTTTTCAACTAGCCAGTTGCTTGTTGAGCCGGGGTTTGACCAACCAAGTAATACGCCAACTGAGAAATTGTTACGAACGGTGTTTTGGTAGAGGAAGTTGCCGGTAGAATCTTCAAAGATAATACCGTCGGCGTTGTGGTTTTGAAAGATGTTCCCAATAATACGGTGGTAACCTCCTCTATAAATCCATATTGATCTGTGGGAATTTTGAATAACAAAACCAAAAACTTCTACATTGTACGTATTGTCAAGTTTGATGGCGTTCTCAGAACTCGTACTGGACTCAAGAATTACACCATGCTTTACTTTTGCGACAATCCGGATGGAGTTTTGGCTGACTATTATTGATTCTTTATAACTCCCTTTGTCCACTAGTACGATGTCACCGGGGTTTGCGGCATCAACGCCGAGTTGTATCGTATCTCGGTCTTGTGGGACTCGGACTATTGCCATTCATATCACTCCTTTTTTGGGCCACTAATTTAGTTACTGGTTTTTTATAGCTTATGATTATTGGAATTTTATGGTGAAAGCTTAATGAACAATTGGCTTTATATCCACTTTTTGTACATTTTCAAAATAAAAACCTCGCTATTTCTTGCGATTTAGCGAGGTTTTGGTTAAGGAGACGTATAGGTTTTAAAAAGGGTTTTAGAAGCCGGTGCGAAGGTTTTTAGGCATCACGATTGGTTTGTCCGGTATAATTTGATATATTGCTGGAATAACCGGCCCTTGATCGCTAATTTTGTTGCCTGTCACATATGCGCTGGCCGGTAAAACTCTGCGCACTTCTATGAGGCTTGAACCATACCAGTAGGAAAAGCTATCAATTATTCCTATAGCGGTGGGGTTTCCTGAGCAGGTGTTTATTATGCAAGGTTTGCCGTTAATTACGCCCATGTATATAGCTACATGGCCTATATGTGTCCTGGCTGGGGCATCAGAGTTCCAGAATGTGAATATGTCGCCGGGTTTCAGCTTTTCTACGCCTACCAGGGAGTATTTAGACGTTCCGGATATTTTATTCGCATAAACACCCTGAACCTTTACCCCTACTGAGCCATAGTTTTTGGCTGCCGAAGTGATGGAATATCCGAAATCTTTGTATACCAAAGAAACAAAATTAGAGCAGTCGATATAACCGGTGGTAGCATACTTGGTATGCCCATACTTCATATAGCCATATTCCATGTACCAAATTGCGCGCCCCACCAGAGTTTGAGCAAGGCTGCCGTCAAAGTTGGCCCGGAAAGAGTCAACTATCGGTTTTTCGTGGCTATTATAATGACTGATACTGGCTGCAGTAGGCAGTTTAGCGGAGGCTGATACCGGGGGCGACGGCGCTTTCCCTGTTAATGCATCATTCAGGGCTGCCTTGGTTTTCAGACCCACAGCACCGTCCGTTTTTAGTCCTCGGGATTTTTGAAAACTCACTACAGCATCACGAGTTTTTGAACCAAACCATCCGTCTATACTATATGAGTAAAAGCCCAATTTAGTGAGATCCTGTTGCAATTGACTGACGGCTGAACCCCGGCTGCCCAGGATTAGATCTTTTGTACCATAACTGTCCTGTGTTAATGCATCATTCAGGGCTGCTTTGGTTTTCAGACCCACAACGCCGTCCGTTTTCAGGTCTCGGGATTTTTGAAAACCCACTACAGCATCATGAGTTTTTGGACCGAACCATCCATCAACACCATTTGTATAAAAGCCCAACCCGGCAAGGTCTTTCTGCAACTGACTGACAGCTGAACCTCGGCTGCCCAGGGTTAAATCTTGTGCGCCATAATCACTGGCCCCGGCTGGCAAAGGTATTATAGCCACCATAAGTAAGGCTAATACACACCAAAAAAACAATTGCTTGCAACGTAACGTTAGCATCAGTTCCTCCTTTCAGAAGTCAGCAATAAGAAGACGACATTCATTTCATTTAAGTTTCGTATGTAATTTTTAAACATTTCCGTTAGCGCCTCCTTAATATTAGATAATTCGGCTCAAATCTTTTACTACCTTTTGGTAAATGTGGGCAATTAAATCAGCACTGGTTTTATAAAGGGCTTTATGGCCAGATTTTCCTGTTTGGTGAATCGGCAGGCAATAATGGCAAATAATAGTAGAGGCTGCTCAGCCTCTACTAGACTAATAGCGGGTGATCACTCGATAAAAGATACGTAAGGGTCTTTGGTGTTAGGTAAGGTTTGGTATGCTTTTAAAAGATTGGTAGGATTCAGGTTGGGAAGTAAGCGTTGAAAACTCAGACAATTTCATCGCGGGCACTTTGCGGTTTCCTAAAAACCTTGCAAAGGCTTCACCATAAAAAAGACCCAGGCCATGAAAGTGGTCTGGGTTCCTTTAATTGTTTGGAATAGAGCCTGCTAATGGGCTATCTATCAGGTGGACAGATGAAATAATCCCGTACTCAGATATTTTTCTCCCCGGTCGGGGAAAACGACCACTACAAAGCCTTCCTCTATGTCTCTGATGCATTTCAGTGCGGCGACCATGGCCGCTCCGCTGCTCATACCCACAAAAATGCCTTCCTGGGCCACAATGGTTCGGGCCATGGCAAAAGCATCCTCGGATTCAATCATGACCCTGCAGTCGATCTGGGCAGGATCGTAAATTTCCGGGACTATGGCCTCCTGCATGTTTTTAAGGCCTTGGATATAATGGCCCAGAACCGGATGCGCCTCAACGATCTGAATATTAGGATTTTTGGCTTTTAATCCCATGCCTACTCCCATAATGGTTCCGGAGGTGCCAAGAGCGGAAACGAAATGGGTAACCTTGCCCCCGGTGTCCTCCCAGATTTCGTTGGCGGTAGTTTCATAATGGGCCAGCTTATTATATTCATTGGAAAACTGGTTGGGCATGAAGTACTTATCAGGATGGTTGCGGCAAAGTTCATGAGCTTTCCTGATGGCTCCATCCGTACCTTGAGAGGCATCCGTAAGAGTAGTTCTGGCTCCGAAAGCCTCAATCATTTTGCGGCGTTCCACGGAAACCGCTTCACTCATGACTATTTCAACCGCATACCCTTTGACGGCGCCTATCATCGCCAGACCGATCCCTGTATTTCCAGAGGTGGGTTCGATTATGGTTTTTTCCTTCGTCAAAGCACCGCATTCTTCCGCCTGTTCAATCATTTTTATGGCAATACGATCTTTGATGCTCCCGGTTGGATTAAATCCCTCCAACTTTGCGTAAAGCGGGATATGCGGCTTGGGGTTCAGCTTATTTATCCTAACAAGTGGAGTGCGGCCAATGGTATCGATAATGTTGTCGTACATATGCTTTCTTCCTCCATTTTACTATCCAACACTATATTATATAGCATCTTCCACAATAAGCGTGAAAAAAGTATGCCCGGTATGTCGTTTGATATAAAGAGAATATGGATATTGTGACCGGGTTAAAAATGGAACCATCTCAAGTTTATTTGCATTATCTATGGTGATGGCCAATATTATTTATAAGGTGGTGATGATAATGCAGCAGAAGAGAAGGAAAAGAAGAAGAAGGAGAAAAAAATGCGTATGTGTCAAATGGAGATGTTGGTAATCCATATCTGACCGTTCCCTCATTTCAGTCTTTTAAACCATACGGCGCGCAAGCCTTTTCAGCCCTAAGAAGTATAATATATAATGATCAAATACAACCGTAATAAATTAACTTAAAGTAATAGATAAAATTGGAGCGGAATGCATGAATGATACTGTTGGGTCACTTCTATATATAATAGGTTTACTGATTATGTATGGGGCAATAATATACTTTCTTATATGGATTATTAGAAATATTAAAAAATTGGATAATCAGGTAAAAGAGTTAACACGCAAAATAGAAAACCCTAACAATAACAGTGATTGAAGCTTGCAAAT
>NZ_DIPG01000009.1:24711-26476 GCF_002426325.1 Syntrophomonas sp. UBA5494
TGAGGTAAGCGGTAGAAAACGTAATCGGCGTCATCGTTATCAATCATATGTGCAGATAATTGAAGAAGGCACTGATTATAATATAGTTTGGCCTTATCTTGAAAATCACGTGGGATTGACAAAACACGATCAAGTGGTTATATTTATTTATAATTCAAAATTCAAAGGCATTGACGGAGAGAGTACGTTCCAGCTGAACGTTGCAGCGAGCCGGGGAGGGTGCAAGCCCGGCACCAGTAGTCTGGACCCGAAAATCACTCCTGAGCTGCGGACCGAACGAGTAATCCAGTAGGCTCCGACGGGTTTCCCCCGTCACCGGGAACGCATATGATGGTATGTCGTATTAATGGGTGGTATAGCGAATGTCTTTTAAGGCTTTCGTCCCTTTACGGGACGAAAGCCTTTTTTACTTTAATAGCATTGCCATATTTATGGCATTAAGATGCTCGTGGAAAGTCGCGCGCCCCACGATTTTTAGTATTTTGCACTCTTCTATGCAAATACACTCAAAATCCTTGGAAGGACCAAAGTACTTTGAAGGCATCTCTTGGGAGCCTGCTCCTTAGCGATGCGGCCTGCCCCGTGCGGGGTATAATAGGTGCGCTGAGGGAAAAGATTCGGCGCCTATCTGGTAGTTTAGCCATCACAATGACTGGAGGGAACAGCAATGGCAACCAATGACATGGTAGAAATTCGCTGGCACGGCCGGGGCGGGCAGGGAGCCAAGATGGCCTGCCTGCTCTTGGCGGATGTGGCCGGTTTAGAAGGAAAATTTGTGCAGGGATTCCCGGAATATGGGCCGGAACGTATGGGAGCGCCTATAACCGCTTATAACCGTATCAGCGAAAAACGCTGTACTATCCATTCCAACATTTACTATCCGGACTATGTGGTTGTGGTGGATGAAAGTCTGCTGGAAAGCGTCGATGTTACCGGAGGACTGAAAGAGGACGGCGCGATAATCATCAATACTTCCAGCTGTCCCCAGGAGATGCGCCCGAAGCTGCGGGGATGGAACGGAAAGGTCTGCACCATAGATGCCCGCCGCATTTCGGAAGAGATCCTGGGAGCAAATTTTCCCAATACCCCTATGCTGGCTGCCGCAGTCAAGGTGAGCGGCGTTTTGGAGATGGAGAGTTTCTTAACGAATATGGAAGAATCTTTTAAACATAAATTTGCTGCCAAGCCCCAGGTTGTCGAGGGTAACATGGCAACACTGAAAAAATCCATGGACGAGGTGCAGGTAGGATGATTCATGCGAAGGATATCAACGAACACACCCCCTGGCAGGATCTGACCCCCGGTGGGGAGATCTACGAACCGGGAACCGCACGGGCCTTCGATACTGGTACCTGGAGGACCAACACACCCGTATTTATCGTGGAAGCATGCAAACACTGCATGCTTTGTGTCCCATTTTGCCCGGACAGCGCTATTCCGGTAAAGGACGGGAAGCGTCTGGACTTCGATTATATGCACTGCAAGGGCTGCGGAATTTGTGTGGAAGTCTGTCCCTTTCCGGCGATTAAAATGGTATCTGGAGGTGCAGCCAGATGAGCAACCGTCTTTCCGGCAACGAGGCTGTAGCTTATGCCATGAAGCAGGTAAATCCTGATGTCATGGGAGCGTTCCCCATCACCCCCTCCACAGAGATTCCCGAATACTTCGCCGATTATGTGGCTAATGGCGAGGTAAATACCGAGTACGTAGCCGTGGAGTCTGAGCACAGTTCAATGTCGGTGTGCATTGCGGCGCAGGCTGCCGG
>NZ_DIPG01000009.1:26661-26904 GCF_002426325.1 Syntrophomonas sp. UBA5494
ACTGGCCTGCGTCAACCGGGCTCTTTCGGGTCCGATCAACATAAACAACGACCACTCCGATTCTATGGGAGCAAGGGACTCCGGCTGGATTCAAATCTATGCCGAAAATAATCAGGAGGCCTACGATAATTTTCTCATGGCTCTGCCTATCGGCGAACACCTAAGCGTGCGCTTGCCGGTGATGACCTGTATGGACGGCTTCATCACCAGTCATGCCGTGGAGAATATAGAGCTTGTGGAGAC
>NZ_DIPG01000009.1:27065-27983 GCF_002426325.1 Syntrophomonas sp. UBA5494
TGGCGGTAGGACCGTATGATGTGAGTCCTTATTACATGGAACACAAAGTTATGGAGGCTGAGGCGATGAAGGCGGCCAAGGCCCGCATACTGGAGGTGGCCGCAGAGTTTGGAAAGATTTCCGGACGGAGCTACGGCCTATTTGAAGAATACCGGATGGAGGATGCCCAATTTGCTCTGGTTTTGATCGGGTCCAGTGCCGGGACTGCCAAAGCGGCTGTCGACAAGCTGCGGGATCATGGAGTAAAGGCGGGGCTGATCAAAATAAGAGTATTCCGTCCTTTCCCGGGTGAGGAACTGGCCCGGGCCTTGGCAGGCGTCAGGGCCGTAGCCGTCATGGATAAGTCGGAGGGCTTTTCAGGGAGCGGCGGTCCTTTATTTGCCGAGACCCGCAGTGCTTTGTATGATCTGAAGGAACGTCCTTATCTGATAAATATCGTCTACGGTCTGGGCGGCCGCGACGTAAAGACCGGGGACATTGAAAAGGTGTTCGCCCGGCTGGCGGATATTGCTGGAACCGGCGAGATAGGTCCGGTATATACTCATATGGGGCATAGGTCAAAGGAGGACATAGCATGAGCAAGGTATACAACCTGAAACGGGAAGTGGAAAAGCCGGCTCGTCTCACCGGAGGGCATCGACTCTGCGCCGGATGCGGCGCCGGGGTGGTGGTGTCAGGGGTTCTGCGCGCTCTGGATAAAGAGGACCGGGCGGTGGTGGTCAATGCTACCAGTTGTCTGGAGGTCTCCACTTTTATGTATCCTTACACTGCCTATATGGACAGTTATATCCACTCTGCTTTTGAAAACTCCGCGGCTACCTGTTCCGGAGTGGAAGCAGCCTATAATGCTTTGAAACGACGCGGCAAGGTGGAAGGAACCGTCAAGTTCATCACTTTCGCGGGTGACGGCGGCACCTA
>NZ_DIPG01000009.1:28109-28639 GCF_002426325.1 Syntrophomonas sp. UBA5494
GATATAGGGTTTCAATCCCTGTCCGGCGCTATGGAACGCGGTCATGACATGGTCTACGTCTGTTATGACAACGAGGCTTATATGAATACCGGAATACAGCGTTCATCTTCAACGCCCCGCTTTGCCCGCACCACTACCTCGCCGGTAGGCTCTGCGGGGCAGGGTAAGAAACAGAATAAAAAAGATCTCACCGAGATTTTAATTGCTCATAATATCCCCTATGTGGCTCAGACTGCCCCGATAGGCAATTTCAAGGATCTGCACACCAAGTCTTATAAGGCCATTTATACTGAGGGCCCGTGCTTTATGAACATATTGTCCCCATGCCCCAGAGGTTGGGACTACCCCATGGCCAAGCTGGCGGAGATTACCAGGCTGGCGGTGGATACTTGCGTCTGGCCCCTTTTCGAAGTCGAAGAGGGGGTATGGCGTCTGAGCTATACACCGAAGAAAAAGCTGCCGGTGGAAGACTTTCTTCGTCCTCAGGGCAGATTCCGTCATATGTTCTTGAGAGGCAATGAGTGGATGAT
>NZ_DIPG01000144.1:0-140 GCF_002426325.1 Syntrophomonas sp. UBA5494
ATGGCCCGCTTTTTAATCTCGCGAATCGATTGCCCTTCGAATTCCGGCAGGTATTGTTCGATGAAGCCGCTTTGTTTAAGTAATTTGTTCAGGGTTTCCGAACCATCGGGGCTGCTGTGAAAGCCGGCGGGCAGGTTAAA
>NZ_DIPG01000144.1:426-4720 GCF_002426325.1 Syntrophomonas sp. UBA5494
AATGATTTCCTCCAGTGTTGCTTGGGCCAGACCCGCATTATAGTATTTTTCCAGGACGTCTTCGATGTGATGCAGTAAGACCATTTCTTCATAAGATAGCCAGCTTGAAGATAAAACCTCATAAGGGGGATGGCTCTGAAACTGGTAGTGGCCGTTTTCAGCCTCCAGGCGCATCCTGGTTCCAGGGAGCATCTTAAGAAAACCCAGCTGCAGGTGATGCGGTTTTAATTTATAAACCTGATTAAACGCGGTCTTGAAAGTGGAGTAGCTTTCTTCAGGAAGTCCGGCGATCAGATCCAGATGCAGGTGGATATTGTCTGCCCGGCGCAGGCGCCGAATATAAGTTGAGATTTTGTCCCAGTCCCCCGGCCGGTTTATCGCTTTCAGGGTCGGGCCGTGGGTGGACTGCACCCCGATTTCAAAAGCAAAGCGCTGTTGGGGGAGTTTTTCCAAATAATTTAAAAAGGATTCATTGAGCAGCTGGGGGGAGATTTCCATATGGTAGCGGGTTTGTCCGGGCAACCCCGTTATGAATTCCATAATGGCCTGGGCCCGGGTCTGATCACAATTGAAGGTGCGGTCGACAAACTTGATTTCCAAGGGTTTAAGGGCATTCATATGCTCTAAATCAGTCTTTACCCTATGCAGGGACATGAAACGCACCCCGCTTTGCAGGGAAGAAATACAATAACTGCATTTAAACGGGCAGCCCCGGGAGCTTTCGTAATAGAGGATCTGCTTCTGGATCTGATCCATGCCTTCATAAGGGTAAGGCAGCTCATCCAGGGGAGCCACCAGCGGTGATGAATCCTGGCTTACCGGGATTTGTCCCACCCGGAAAGCGACTCCGGGCAGGCGGGGATGAATCTCGCCCTGCTGCAAAGCAGCTAGCAACAGCGGCCACACCGCCTCCCCTTCCCCGCTGATCACATAGTCGACGCTAGGATGAGCGGCCTGGATCTCCTCAGCGCAAAAGCTGACTTCCGGCCCGCCTAAAATGACCGCACATTGCGGGTTGATTTTTTTGATATCGTCGCTGAGCTTCAAAACCATTTCTATGTTCCAGATATAGCAGGAAAAAGCCACCACATCGGGGCGGTGTCGATGCAATTCGGAAAGGATATAGCCGATCGGTTCATTGATGCTGAATTCGCGGATTACGCTGTCAAAGCCTGCCCTCAGGGCGGCCTGACGCAAATACAGGACCGCCAAATTGGAATGGATATATTTAGCATTGATGGCACACAACAGCACCTGCATGGCAATCGACCCCGCAAAGTTAAAAGGGCGATGAATTCATCGCCGTTCCGCTATCAATCTCGCCTCGGTTTATTCTTCGCCCACCAGTTTAACTTCAGGATGCAAATCGATGCCCAGACTACCCCTGGCGGTTTCTTGAATATGTTCGATCAAATCCAATACATCAGCAGCCCTGGCATTGCCGGTATTGACGATAAAGCCGGCATGTTTGGTGGACACCTGGGCGCCGCCGATCTGGAATCCTTTTAGTCCCAGCTGCTCCAAAAGCGGCCCTACAAAATAACCGCTGGGTCTTTTAAAGGTGCTGCCCGCGCTGGGGAGATCCAGGGGCTGCTTATCGCTGCGGCGCTGGGCATAGTCCCTCATGGTGGCTTGAATGGCCTCCGGGTCGGCCGGTTTGAATTTTAATGCAGCGGATAGCACGATATATTCCCCCGCCTGCAATATACTGCTGCGATAGCCCAACTGCAGCTGTTCTGCATCAAAGTCATAGCGCGTTCCATTGAGATCTACCGCCCTTACCGAGGTGAGTACATCTTTCATTTCACCATTATATGCGCCGGCATTCATCACCACGGCCCCGCCCAAACTGCCCGGTATGCCTTCGGCGAACTCCAGACCGCTTAAGCCCTCTCGAGCCACCACCCGGCAAAGCTCGGCTATCTGTACCCCCGCCTCCGCGTACACCTGCCGGTCCTGAATGCGGATGGTTTTTAACCCTTGGCCCAGTTTCATGACCACCCCGCGTATGCCTTTGTCGCGGACCAGGATATTGCTCCCCAGTCCGAATACGAATAGTGGTAGTTTCTGCTCCCGGCAATATCGCAAAACATTTATGATCTCCTCCGCTGTGGAGGGGATCACCAGAATATCGGCCGGTCCCCCGATTTGAAAGGTGGTGTGCAGAGACATGGGTTCATCGTACTTTACACGGTCAGCTGGGATAATATCGCAAATATCCTGATGCATCGTATTCCCCTTTGAGTTGGTGCCAGTCCCCATACGGGCGGCATCTTTATTAATATTTTATTGGTTTGACCGGGGATTTATGCTTGCCCGGCCTGCCTGACCGCAATGCGCGGCGCCTGTGGCATAATAATTACCGACATGCCGGGGCCGTGTTTTTGCCGGGCCATATTCAGGGCTTGAGACAAATCAGGACAGGGGGTGACGAACATGGCCTTGACCATATCGCCAGGCAAGCTGCTTACCATGAGGATATCCGCCTTTTTCAGGATACGGCAGATGGCAAAAGCTTTATGCCCACCCAGCTCAAAACCTTCAAAAAAACGCTTTTCAATGTCCTCCGGGCACCCGGCGTCGGCAATCCATTCAGCAAAGGTATCTTCACCCATTCCTTCCCGGCATTCCGCCACCCAGATGATGGTGCCGCCCGGTTTGACCGCCTGAACCGCCGCATCCAGGGCCTTCTGGGACTGGTATACGTTTATGTCCTTGGGAAAGCCCCCGCAGGAAGCGATGACCACATCGACGGGCTTCTCTATATGAACCAGATTGCCGGCCTCGGCGTATTTGACCGCCTCCAGCCAGGCTTGATAGACATCTCCGGCAGCTGCGTATATGATCTCCTCTTTTCCAGCCGTCACTACGTTCAGGATGAAGTCCAGCCCTGCTGTCCGGGCAGCTTCCAGCATCAGATCGTTGACTGGATTATCAGTATAATTGCCCAGGCAGGCCCGGGGATCGTCCATCATGCGATGATTGGCCTCGATAAGCGAACGGGCCGCTACCCCGGGGAGAATTGACTTGCGCCCGCCGGACCAGCCCGCAAAATAATGCAGTTCCACCACACCGGTTGAGATCAGCAAGTCGGCTTCGGCCACATCGCGGTTTATAAGCAGATCCCAGCCGTTTGACAACCGGCCCAGGCTGGATAAGTTGCCGTCACAATCATGATTTATCACCTGGTAGCGGGCACAGATATCTGTGCCGAATATCTGCCGGTTTTCTTCACGGGTATGGGGCCGGTGAATACCCAGGGCGATGACCAGCTTGATTTGCTCCGGGGGTATCCCCCCCGCTTCGATGGCTTCCAACAGCGGGGGCAGCATCCACCGGTAAGGGGTGAGCCGGGTGATATCGTTTACAATCACAACTGCGCTCCGGGCTGATTTGCGCTTGATTATTTCCCCTATGGTCTGGCTGCCTACGGGATGGCTCAAAGCCTGACGGATTGTAGTATTATTGTCTTGGACATTTGCCGGCGTTTCCTTACTGGATCCCGGTTTCAGAATGGCTGCTAGATTTTGGTCTGGAATATCAACTTCCAGCCATTCTTTGCCATAAGCCAAGCGATGCTTCAAAACGATCCACCATCCTTCAGCCGGAAGTCTGCCGCCTTCCGAATTTACCGTTAAAGCCGGTATGTATAGGTATTAGTTTATGCTTCTATATCAGGAAAATCAAGTAAGGATGTCTAGCCCTGATTGTCAGTGCCCAAAACACCGGTGAATCGTCATTGTATACATGACCGTTCAAATTGTCTTGAGGCCAAAAAGTGACCCTTAAGGGGTGTCCTTTATGATATAATAGGCTGGAAATTCGACATCAGGTGATGCCGCTTTAGGAGGAAATATATGAATAACGCCGATATCAAGAAAGAATTGGTTAAAATGCTGGGTCGGGATAAAGTGCTGATCGATGACCTGGATTTAATGTATTATTCTTACGACAGTTCCTTTCTCACCAAACTGCAACCGGTGACGCCCACAGCCGTAGTCCTGCCGGCATCGACTGCAGAGGTGCAAAAAGTGGTGCGTTTGGCTTATGAGAATGATGTCAATATCATCCCCCGCGGGGCCGGTACCGGCGAAACCGGAGGGTGTGTAGCCGTCGAAGGCGGCATTGTAATAGATCTTTCCCGCTGGAGAGAGATTGTGGAGATCGATGTGAACAACATGCAGGTAGTGGTTCGCCCCGGGGTTATACATGCTGACCTGAATGACGAATTGGCCAAATTTAATCTGTTCTTTCCGCCCGATCCGGGCAGCAGCAAAATGTGTACCATCGGCGG
>NZ_DIPG01000144.1:4906-8316 GCF_002426325.1 Syntrophomonas sp. UBA5494
CTGGGATTGGAAGTGGTCACCCCCACCGGTGATGTAATCATAACCGGTGGTCAGCAGGCCCGCTGCATCAAAAATGTTTCGGGTTTAAACCTTACCAAATTGATGGTCGGTTCTGAAGGGGTTCTGGGGATTGTCACCCAGATTCGCCTGCGCTGTTTCCCCCGTCCCAAAGCGCGGGGCATTGCCATGGCGGTGTTCGACCATTTAGATGACGCCCCGGCCACCGTATTGGAAGTGTATCAAGCCGGAGTTTTGCCTTCGGGGATAGAGATACTGGACGGTTCTGCCATCAAGGCGGTAAACGATTTCAAACCGCACATCAACTTGCCTGAGGCCGAAGCCATACTGCTGTTTGAAGTGGACGGCAACCCGCCCGGGGTGGAATATGAAGGCCAGATTATAAAAGAAGTGGCCGGCCGCCGGGCGCGCCAGGTGGAATGGTCCACTGAAAAGAAACGCATGGCGGAGTTATGGGAAGGCCGCAGTATCACCGCCACCGCCGCGGCCCGGGTAAGAGCTGACGGCAGCCGGATTTTTGCGGGAGAAGATATTAGTGTCCCTATATCAAAAGTAGCCGACGTCCTGCGGGCCATCCGCGCCCTGGGTGAAAAATACGGAATACAAGTGGTTAATTACGGCCACATCGGAGACGGCAATGTGCACTGTGCTCCGGTTATTAATCCTGAAAACCCGGAAGAAGTGGAACTGGTAAAAAAGCTGGTAGATGAAATCCATCTGCTGGCCATAGAGATGAACGGGTCCACTACCGGCGAGCACGGGGTTGGTGCCGCCCGACGCGGTTATGCGGTGCTTGAACACGGCCCGGCGGTTGATTATATGAAAAAGGTAAAAGCCGCCTTCGATCCCAAAGGCATTATGAATCCTGGCAAGCTGTTCTAAAGCCAAGGACCAGATTTAGAAGGAAGGATTAATATGGAATTTAAAGAACTGCCGCCAGTAAAAGAACAGATTATGAAATGTGTGCGCTGCGGCAAATGCCGGGAGCTTTGCCCGGTGTTTGGTGAAATAGGTATAGAGAGCGCCGCCCCGCGTGGACACGTCTTTATGGTGCAGATGCTGCGTGACGGCAAGGTCGAGCCCAGCCCCGAGGTCTATGAGAAGCTGGGGCAGTGCCTGATGTGTGAGACCTGTTCGGCAAATTGCCCCTCCGGCATCGATGTACATGAATTAAATGCGGCCGCACGCGCCTATTTGAACGATAAAAACCCCAACCGCGGCAAGGACTTCTTGTTCGGGAACTTCTGGACCAAACCGGAGATGATGAAGCAGTCTATTAAAGTGGCCAGTCTGGCCCAGCGGCTGGGGCTGCAGAAGCTGGCCCGCAATATCGGTTTGACCCGGCTCTTGCCGGGCGACTTGAAAGATGCTGAAAAGATACTGGATAATATTCCGCCCCACTCGGCCCGCAGCCAGCTTTCGGCATACACCCCGGCCCAGGGTGAAAGCAGATACCGGGTGGGATATTTCCTGGGCTGTGGCACGGATTTTCTAAATCCCGAGATCGCTCAGGCAGCGGTGAACGTCTTGAGCCGCAACGGCTGTGAGGTTTTTATCCCTGAAGGCCTGAAATGCTGCGGCCTGCCTCATATTGCCAATGGCAAAATGGATGTGGCCCGACAATTGACCATACACAACCTCAAACTGTTTGAAAAACTCAATGTGGATTATATCGTCACTGACTGCGGTTCCTGTTCGGCCACCCTTTCCAAGAAGAACCTGAAGTTTGTGCTGGAAGGCACCTCCTACCAGGAGGATGGCGCTGCATTCGCAGCCCGGGTTATGGATCTAACCGTTTTCCTGGTTGATGTTCTAGATATTCAAGTTGATGTCAAGATCGACCGGAAATGGCGGGTCACCTACCACGATCCCTGCCACCTGGTTAATGCCCAGGGGATCACCGAGCAGCCCCGCGAATTGCTGCGCCGCATCCCCGGGGTGGAGCTGGTGGAAATGCCCCATGCAGCCAGTTGCTGCGGCGGGTCTGGAACCTATTCGGTCACCCATCACCAGCTTTCCATGCAAATCCTGGACAAAAAGATGTCCAACGCGGCATCCACCGGGGCTGACATCCTGGCCACCTGCTGCCCCAGCTGCATAATGCAGCTCAACTTCGGCTGCAAGCGCAGCAATTGGAATGCCGAGGTTCTGCACCCCGTGGTATTGCTGAATCGAGCTTATGAACCGGCTCCGGCCGCAGTATAGAACCATTACGAGTCCGGCCTGGTTGTTAACCCAACCAGGCTTTTATATTGGTAATATTAGGATATAATTAATGGTAATGAAAGAGATTTGAGGCCAATGATTCATTTTATCAAGTTTACCCGCTTCATAACAGGAAACCGCTTTGCTATTCGCTTGATCGGCACATGATCAACACCGGAGAGCGAGCTGGAAAAACGAGTTGTTGGATATTTGACAGCAGAAGTGTTTGCTTAACTTTTGCCATTTGCAGGAATGGGAGTGCCGCCAATTGAGCCAGCGACGGATTAAACATATGTTTAAACAGGTGCGCGACGCCAGCCTGAAGTACAACCTGATCGAGGAGGGTGATCGAATTCTGGCCGGAATTTCCGGGGGCAAAGATAGTTTGACCATGCTGTACTTCCTCACGCTGGTGCAGAAATACACTCCGGTGAACTTCTCCATCTCTCCAGTGATGCTGGATATGGGCTGGGGCGAGGACCATCAGGCTGTCGCCGATTATTGCGAATCATTGGGTTTGGAATTGTGGGTGGAGCACACCCATATAGGCCGTATCGTTTTCGAAAACAGACGGGAAAAAAACCCCTGCGCGCTGTGCGCCAATCTGCGCCGCGGCGCCTTAAACCGCATCGCCAGGGATATCGGCTGCAATAAGGTTTCTTTAGGCCATCACATGGATGATGCGGTTCATACCTTCTTTTTATCAATGCTTTTTGAAGGGCGATTCCATGTCTTTAAGCCCAGAACCTACCTGGATCGAATGGATGTTACCCTTATTCGCCCCTTGGTTTATGTTGCCGAAGCGGATATTGAGAAATGCGCGGCCTCCCTTAAGCTGCCGGTGATGGCTTCGCGCTGCCCGGCCAGCGGGCAGACCAAGCGGGATGAAGTCAAACAGGTGTTGGACATCATTGAAGCCCAGTTCCCTGGTGCCAGACAACGTTTTTTGTCAAGTCTGGAAAACGCCGCCCCCGATTGTTTTTGGTCTGTATAGGCGGGCTGTCGGCAGTGACAAACGACCAAAGCCATTTTATCAGTTCCCCGCAGCCGGTTAAATACATGCGAACATGTGTTTTTATCAGCCGGGGTATGCTATAATGTTGACAAACATGATGGGAGGGATTCCCAGTGCCTGAGGATTTAACACCCCGTCAAGAGCAGATTTTGGGTTACATCAGAAACCAGAT
>NZ_DIPG01000144.1:8466-11703 GCF_002426325.1 Syntrophomonas sp. UBA5494
TTGAAATCCAGTTCAACGGTGCATGCCCATCTGGTACAGTTGGAGGAAAAAGGCTATCTGCGCAAGGATCCTACTAAACCACGTGCTATTATTCCGGTGCCGACCCAGGAAGAACAGAGTCTCACCCAGATAGTATCACTGCCCTTGATCGGACAGGTGGCAGCCGGTGTCCCGATTCTGGCCGAGCAGAACATAGATGCTTTCATACCGGTACCCATGGAGTTGATCGGCAGCGGCCAGCACTTCCTTTTACAGGTCAGGGGCGACAGCATGGTCGATGCCGGTATTCTTGACGGAGATTATCTGATTGTCCGTCAGCAAGCCGATGCCAGCAACGGCGAGATCGTGGTGGCCTTGTTGGAAGATGAGGCTACGGTAAAAAGGCTGTTCAAGCATGATGGTTATGTGGAGCTGCGCCCGGAGAACCGGACCATGCAGCCTATCATAGTTCCGCATGCCGTAATAGCAGGCAAAGTAGCGGGCCTGTTGCGCCGTATGTAGGGTGACAAATAAAGACGGGTGACACCTGGGGTTTCCAAGGGTCACCCGTTCCCAACTATCCTCTGCTAGAATTTCTCCAGATACTCCTCGATTTCCCACTCGTAGACCCGCGAACTGTAAGTTTCCCATTCTTTAATCTTGGCATAACAGAAGCGCGAGTGAATATGACGCCCCAGGGCCTGCTGGATCACCTCGTCGCGGTTCAGCTCAGATATGGCTTCATAGAGATTCTCTGGCAGCGATTCGATATTGTTGAGTTTTCTATCCGCCAGGTTCATCTCATATATGTTTTTGTCTACAGGCGGCAGAGGTTCTTCCCGGTTTTTTATCCCTTCCAGACCGGCCTTTAAAATCACTGCCAGACCCAGGTAGGGATTGCAGGTAGGGTCGGGGCTGCGCACTTCGATGCGGGTGCCTATCCCCCGCCGGGCCGGGATGCGGATTAAGGGACTGCGGTTGCGGTAAGACCAGGCGATATATACCGGAGCCTCATATCCCGGCACCAGCCTTTTGTACGAATTTACGGTAGGATTGGTGATGGCGGTGATAGCCCGGGAATGCTTCATCACCCCGGCGATAAAATATCGGCAGGCATCGCTCAGCCCAGCCGGATCGTCGGCATTGTAAAAAGCGTTTTTCCCATCTTTAAAAAGTGAAATATGCAGGTGCATCCCTGAACCGGCTACACCGAAAAGCGGTTTAGGCATGAAAGTGGCATGCATGCCGTGTTGTTGAGCCACGGTTCGCACCACTATACGGAAGGTGACGATATTATCAGCCGTTTTCAAGGCGTCCTGGTATTTGAAATCTATCTCATGCTGCCCCGGCGCTACCTCGTGGTGAGCGGCTTCGATCTCAAAGCCTATGCTCTGCAGGGTCTCCACCATGTCCCGGCGGGCGTTCTCACCCTTGTCAACCGGGGGAAGGTCGAAATAACTGGCCTTGTCATTGGTCTTCAATGTGGGGGTGCCGTCTTCGTCCAGGTGGAACATGAAAAATTCGGGTTCCGGCCCCACCTGCATGGAATAACCCATCTCAGCAGCCTCTTTGAGCATATTCTTCAAGGCCTGGCGCGGTGAACCGTGAAAGGGCTGATTATCCGAGTCATAGATGTCACAGATCAAACGCGCCGTTTTGGCATCAGAGTTGGGATTGGACCAGGGTAAAATCAGAAAAGTATCCAAGTCCGGCTTAAGATACATATCAGATTCTTCAATACGCACAAAACCTTCTATAGATGAACCGTCAAACATCAATTCCCCATCCAGGGCTTTCTCCAGTTGATCTTCAGTAATGGAGATAGCCTTCATCACTCCAAGGATGTCGGTGAATTGCAGCCGGATGAATTTAACATTCTCGTCCGCGGCGATTTTCATAATGGTGCTCTTATCCATAATAAGCCTCCTGTTAGCGTTCTCAAAGTCCTAGCATACCACACCTGTCTGCGGCAGTAAACCGCTCCGCGGCATGTATACTATATAACTCTAACCAAAAACGAGACTACCATTATTATCCCTAATAGAAGATTAAAAAACAGTCCCGAGAACAATCCTATCACAGTGCCGAATCCGGCTTTCACAGCCTTGTTTATGTCGTTTACACTGAGGTACTCCCCCAGCATGGCTCCAACCCAGGGTCCTATCAACAATCCCAGGGGAGGAAAAATAAACAGTCCTACAAAAGTGCCGATAAAAGCGCCCCATACTCCAGCCCGGGTGGAGCCCGAATATTTAGCTCCCAGAGTAGTTGACAGATAGTCGACGACTACCGACAACAAGGTGATTCCACCCATCATAGCGATATATGCCACGTTGATAACCTCAAAGCCTTCATACCAGCCATAAGCCACAATGATGCCTAAAATCAGGGGTATACCTGGAATCAATGGAACAATAACTCCCACCAGTCCCGCCAGCATTAAAAGCACCGCCAGAACCAGCACCAGAGTATCGGTCATCATCAATACACCTCCTAAAGGTCAATCAGCTGGCGGCCTTAATGCCCGAATCAGTTGAGCCGCCGCATAACGACAGTGTTCATAGGTTAACCCCCCCTGCACATAGGCACAGTAGGGCTTTCTGGCCGGGGCATCACAGGAGAATTCAATTGAAGATCCCTGTACAAAAGTGCCCGCTGCCATTATCACTGGAACATCATAGCCCGGAAGATGGGCAAATTCCAACTGCACATCACTGTCTACCGGCGAGCAATTCTGCACCACCTGACAGCAGCGCTGCAGCTGGTCTATATGATCGAAACAGATGGACTGTATGATATCAGCCCGGGGCTCACTCCATCCGGGCTCTACCCGGTAGCCCGCCTCTTCGAACAGGGCAGCCAATAAAACCGCCCCCTTCAGTGCCTGCAACACCGTATGCGGAGCCATAAACAGGCCCTGAAAAAACCAGCGCTTATCAACCAGGCTGGAGCCCATTTCCTTGCCCAGTCCGGGTGCGGTAAGGTAATAAGCGATGGACTCGATCAGTGGGGCCCGTCCCGCGATATAACCACCGTTAGGGGCCAGTCCCCCGCCGGGGTTCTTGATCAAGGAGCCTGCCACCAGATCAGCTCCCGCCTGGCAGGGTTCTTGCTGCTCGACAAACTCCCCGTAACAGTTGTCCACCAGAACAATGCAGTCAGGCTTTTGCCCTTTCACCAATTCAACCAGGCGTTTAATCCCTTGGACCGGGATGGCCGGGCGCAGGCTGTAGCCGCGGGAACGCTGGATCAACACCA
>NZ_DIPG01000077.1:0-1474 GCF_002426325.1 Syntrophomonas sp. UBA5494
GACCCTGGCCTCGGCATTGCCATTGCTTTTGCCATTGCCATCCATAATATTCCGGAAGGAATTGCGGTGAGTGTTCCGGTCTACTATGCCACCGGGAACCGCCACAAAGCTTTTTGGCTCTCCTTTTTATCGGGACTTTCAGAACCGGTGGGAGCGCTGGTGGGGTATCTGATTCTATTTAGTTTCTTCAACGATATGGTTTTTGGGGTGCTTTTCGCCCTGGTAGCCGGAATCATGGTTTTTATCTCCCTTGATGAGCTCTTGCCCATGGCCAGGGAGTATGGAGAAGCGCATCTGGCTATTTACGGATTGATGGGCGGTATGATAGTGATTGCAGTGAGCTTATTGCTTTTTATATAGGATTTTTATGAAAAAAATTATTTTTCACGGACCGGGTGCTCTTTATTTTTATCTTTATAATTTTGGATAAACTCCTGCATAGCATTGATGGAATCCATACTGATGACGTGTTCAATGGCGCAGGCGTCTTTATCGGCGACAATGGGCTCAATATTCAATATCGTCATTAAAAATTGGCGGATGACATGGTGTTTGTTGGCGGTAAACTCCGCCAGTTCAAGGCCGGCGGGAGTAAGATACACTTCTTTATACTTTTCATTGACGATCAAGCCCTTTTCGGAAAGAGTGGCCACGGCGCTGTTGGTACTCGCTTTGGTGACCCCCAGTCTGGCGGCGATATCCGATACCCTAGCCCCTTTTCCGTCTCTGGAAAGTTCATAAATTGCCTCTAGATAGTTTTCCATGGTAAAGGTTAGATTTTGCATAGGCTGTCCTTATCCTCACATTTGCATATGACCGCGCTTTTTCTTGGCATTGATTTTACAGCAAAAATCAATCCATCGGCAAGTTTGAAACTGCATAATCAGGTTTGAAGATTAAACTGTGGCACTGTCTGCCAATTAAGGGAAGGCAGTGGGATTGGCGTCCGACCATGAAATTTATTGAGGAATTAAGCGGCCGGTTGCCGCAAAATGAAATCAAAGATAGTAATAAGCGAAATTATCGGAATCACTTGGACATAGGTTTCTCCAGCTCCCGGCCGGTCAGCTTGCGTATAGGAAATATCGCCCTTTGAGATAATAGCTCCAGGAGGTGGGGCTTTGTTTCCGGAAAAAATATATTATGAGCCGGCGGTTTTGAATTATGAACTGGGCAGACAACTGCGGGAGAAGTTTGCGCATGTACCCTGGACAGCCGTTGAAAGCCATAATAATATAGAAGAATTGCGCAAGAATCCCAACCGGGAGTTTGCGTACATGAAACGCTACCTGATCCTGGGGGTGCGAAAGAGTTTAAAATATACCCCCAATCACAAAGTCTCGGATTTTCTGGTTCCTTACACCTCGTCCGGCTGCAAGGCCATGTGCCTTTATTGCTATTTGGTGTGCAATTTCAATAAATGCTCCTATTTGCGGCTTTTTGTCAACCGTGAGCAAATGCTGGAGCGAATCAT
>NZ_DIPG01000077.1:1628-10826 GCF_002426325.1 Syntrophomonas sp. UBA5494
TGATTTTGGAGAATACCATAACCGGCAATCTGGAATGGACCATAGAAAACTTCGCCACAAGTCCCAAGGGCTGCCTCACTTTTCCCACCAAGTTCGACATGGTGGAGGCTCTGCTCCCCTTGAATCACGGGGGCAGGACCATCATGCGCATGAGCGTCAATCCCCAACCGATCATCCAAAGGCTGGAGCTGGGCACCTCTTCTTTGCAAGGAAGAATCCAGGCCCTGCGGCAAATGCATGCCGCGGGCTACAAAGTGGGGCTTCTGATTGCGCCGGTAGTATTGCTGGACAACTGGAAAGAGCTTTATGCGCAGCTCATTGAGCAGCTGGCCGACGAACTCAGCGATGAACTCAAGCGGGATTTATTTATTGAAATCATCTTTATGACTTACAGCTATATCCACCGGGTCATTAATGCCGAAGCCTTCCCCAGGGCAGTTCAATTATACGATAAATCCCTGATGACCGGGAGAGGACGGGGCAAATACTGCTATAATTCCGATATCCGGCAGCAGGCCGAGGCATATCTGAGGGAAATCCTGGCTCAAAAACTCAACGGCATACCCATAATATATGTAGTATAGACGGCCTTTCAGACCGCTCCGCTATTAGGCTAAGAATCCCGCTGGCGGGAGCATCTTTAATATAGCTAATTTTCCTCGACCATATAGCTAATATAAGGATTGAGGGGTGATGTCATGCGAGTCAATACTACCGATATAGAACGTTGATAATACGGCCGGTTCTGCCATTGCCATCGTAAAAAGGATGGATGCTCTCAAATTGGTAGTGGATCACCGCCAGTTTCACCAGAGGGTCAACCCCATCAAGATCTTCGTTAATATATCCTTCCAGGTTGGCCATTAGGCTCAAAATTTCCTGCTCACCGCCCGGCGGAGTATAGATGACTTCGCCGGTTGCTTCGTTCTTGAGTACGGTACCCGGTAATTTACGTATTACGACCTGTTTGCTTTCGACCAGGGAGTGGATATCGATGATCATATTCGTTGTAAGCATTTCCCGCTCCTGAACTAATTGATAACCATGCCAGAGCGCTGTACGATAGCTTACTACTTCCTTGGCGGCCGGGTTTTTTATATCCGGCCTGACTCATGGCTTTATACAACTCATCATGGGTGGTAATGATGTTCTCAATAGCAGAACTATCTTTGGCTTCGTTGATGATAACCGCATTGATCAATATATGTTTGTTAGGTATGGTTGCAGCATATCCTTTTAATTCGGCCAATGCGCGGTTAGCCCCGGCCAATTGTCTTAAAACAGGCTTGGTTTCCAGTTCTATGTCGGGTGGCAGCATAGGTAATTTATCTTCAATCATTATTCACGTCTCCTTCATATAGGCATTATATGGCTCGCTTTTACCTATGTAAACATTAAAGGGGTAAAAAACAAACATTTTTGCCTATGTGAGACGTATACTTTCATTTTAATTGCCGCACGTTCCGTTTATATACAGATAACATGCTGTCCGACATGGCGCCCAAGCAGGGTTGACGGCAGAAACGCGCTGCCGAAGTTCATGATCTTCCAGGTGCTGCTGAACCAGTCCGGGGTATACTCTTTGAACGACTTGGCATGGAATTAAATATTTGATCGTAATAACCGCATTATTTAAGTATATAATAATAGCATAATTAAGACTTAATATTGCACAGGGGTGATTGATAATGATTATTAAGCCTACCACCGCTCTAAGGACAGAGCTTGGTGAAATAACCAGAATATGCAAAGAAAAGTCTGAACCTGTTTATCTTACCAAAAATGGCGAGGGCGAGCTGGTTGTAATGAGTATTGCAGCGTTTGAACGTCGTGAAGCAATGCTGAACCTGAGAGCCAAACTGTTGGAGGCTGAACAGCAGCGCCTTAGCGGTGCACCCACCTTTACCACGGATGAGGTGCGGGAATATATCAGGAACCTGTGCAATGAGCGGCTATAAGATCAAAATACTGCAGATTGCTCGCCAAGACATGGTGGATATATATCTGTACATTTTAGCGGACAGCCCCCAATCAGCAATGGCAACGATTGAAAAGATCGCTGACCGAATGGATGCTTTGGCAGGTTTCCCTTTTGCCGGTAAAATCGTACCGGATAATGAGTTAGCCAAGCAGGATTACCGCATGCTGGTTATCGACAGCTATATCGTTTTTTATAAAGTGATCGGGGGCGAAGTGGTAGTGTACCGGGTGCTTCATGGTATGCGGGATTACCCCGACTTACTAAAATGATCACCCGCCGGATAAATAACCGGGTCATCATTGTTTCTGGTGCACTCCGGGACCGGGCCGGCTTCACGATGCCTTCATGCTCCATCCGGCCGACTCCTGCTGCAGGGTCCAAAGGCGGTGATACAACCCCGTCCGGGCCAGCAGTTGCTCGTGCGTTCCCTGCTCCACCACCCGGCCCTGGTTCAAAACTATGATATTGTCGGCTTTTCTCACCGTTCTTAAGCGGTGGGCGATGATGACCACGGTTTTATCGCTGACCAGAGCGTTGATGGCCTGCTGCACCTGGCTTTCGTTCTCCGGGTCCAGGGAGGCGGTGGCCTCGTCCAGGAGCACGATGGGAGCGTCCTTTAAAAGGGCCCGGGCGATCGACACCCGTTGTTTTTCCCCGCCCGAAAGGGTGCAGCCGCCCTCACCCACCGGGGTGTCATAACCCTGGGGGAGATTCATGATAAAGTCGTGACAGCGGGCCTGTTTGGCCGCCCATTCAATTTCCTCCTGGGAGGCGCTCATTTTTCCCACCCGGATGTTGTTGCCGATGCTGTCCTTGAAGAGATAGACGTCCTGAAAAACCATGGAGATGCGGGTGAGCAGGTTCTCCGGGTCGATCTCCTTAATATCCCGGCCGTCCAGCAGCATCCGGCCTTGCTGCACATCCCAAAAACGGGCGATCAGCCGGGTTATGGTGCTTTTGCCGCTGCCCGAGGGGCCGACCAGGGCGGTGATGCTCCGGGGCGGGATGATAAAAGAAACCTCCTTGAGTACGTCGGTATTATCATAGGCAAATGTAACCTTGTCAAATTCGATACTGCCGCCCGCAGGAGCCTCATTTTCCCCGGGCAGGAGTTTTTCATGCCGGATTTGCATGATCCGCTCGGCGCTTAAAACCGAGTAGCGAATCTCAGCGTAGTTAATCAGTACCGCAGTCATCGGCTCAAACACCCGGTTGCCCAGAATCAGAAATAACAGGAAAACCGGCAGGGTAAGCTCTCCCCCCGCCAAGAGGTAGGCGCCCAGGAAAACCATCAGGGTAAGACCGGAACGCATAATAGCGATGGCCACCATCATCACCGGACCCATCATTCCTTCCAGCTTAATAGACTCCCGCATAAGGCGGGCGAAAGCCTCCCGCAGCCGTTCAAACCGTTCCCCGCTTAGATTATGAGACTTGATTTCCCGCATGCCCAAGAGGTATTCCTGCAAGCGGCTGGCGCTGTCCACCTTGGCTTCGATATGCTTCTGGCTCAACCGCAATTGCAGACCGTTGGAAAGCCATACGATCAAGAGCGAAAAGGGCAGGGCGATAAACATTGCCAGGGCCATCTGCCAGTTCATAAACGACAAGCCCAGCAAGGCAATTACAGGAAAAGCCAGCGCGCTTATCATCTGCGGAACATAATGAGAAATGGTGGTTTCCACGGTCGCATAGTCACTCAGCATCATGGTGGTCAGGTCGCCCGGGTCGCGGCTGCCCAAAAAACCCAGCGGCAGCTTGCGCAGCTGTTCGGCCAGGGCGATGCGCCCCCGGGCGGAGGCCGCATAGGCGGCGGTAAAAGTCTTGCTGTAGGCCAGCCCTGAGGCCAGATACTGCACCGGCATCCAGGCAATCAGCACCGCAGATACTATCCACAGCCGGGCGGTATCCATAAGGGTTCCGGGGTTGGCAAAGGACAGATACATGGTGTTGAAAACGTCAAAAATCAGGGCGGCGGGGATAATTTTACACAGGCCGTCCAGGAATGAAGCCAACGAAGGTATTATCAGCTCGCCGGGATTGCCGCTGCTGATGTTATAGAAGAATTTATTCACGATACGTTCACCGCCTTGTTTTCTTTTTCCGCTGCCAAGGCCCATTCCCCGGCGTCTATATGGGCCGACCACATACGATGGTACAGGCCGCCCAACTCGATCAGCTCGTCATGCCGGCCCCGTTCCGCAATGCGCCCCTCATCCACCACCAGGATTTGATCGGCCTGGCGGATCGACGACAGGCGATGAGCGATGATGATCACGGTTTTACCCTGGATCAGCCGGCTCAAACCGGCTTGAATTTGAGCCTCGTTTTCCGGGTCGGCAAAGGCCGTGGCTTCATCGAGCACCAGTATGGGGGAGTTTTTCAAGAGCGCCCGGGCGATGGCCACCCGCTGCGCCTCTCCCCCGGAAAGATAAGTGCCGCCTTCGCCGATTTTAGTTTGATACCCGTCCGGCAGGGATTCGATAAATTCGTGGCAGCGGGCCGCCCGTGCGGCCGCCGCCACCTCTTCATGGCCGGCTTCGGCGTGTCCCATACGGATGTTTTCCTCAATGGTGTCATAGAAAAGATGAACATCCTGAAATACGAAAGAAACCAGGTTCATCAGCATCTCGGTTCCGATCTCGCGCACCTCCACGCCGCCGATGCGAATGCTGCCCGCCCCCACATCCCAAAAGCGGGGAATGAGGTTGGCGATGGTCGATTTTCCACCCCCGGAAGGCCCGACCAGAGCCGTCAATTGTCCTTCGCGGGCGCGAAAAGACACCCCCGCCAAGGCTTCAGTCCGGGTGGACTCATCTTGATTGTCATAAGAGAACCACACGTTGTCGAACTCGATAGTATACTCACCGGGCACCCGGGGATTCAGCGGTTCGGCAATCGGCTCTTGGCCAAAAATGGCGTCGATCCTTTCCACTCCTTCAGAGATCATGCGCATGTTCCCGCCCAGATACATGAGCTTCATGATGGGGATCGACAGGCCGGGAGCAAAAACCAGGAAGAGCATCAGAATCAAGGCGAAAGCTTGATTATCGGGCTGCCCGCTTAAAATAAAAACCCCCACCGGCAGGATGAAAGAGAGCAGCGAGGCCAGGATGGTTGTAAATATGATGTAGGGACGTTTGCAGAACCCGGTGTACTCCACCGCCCAATCCCGATAAGCGATGATGGAATTGTGGAATCGCAGGAAGGAACTTACCGTGAGTCCGAACACCTTGACCGCAGGCATTCCTCTGACATACTCAACCCCGGCCGCATTCATCCGCTCCAGTGCGTTGTGATATTCCTTGATGGATTCCAGGCCTTCCTTTCCGTAAAAGACCAGGGCCTGAAGGAAATAGGCCCCGATAATGGGAACGGCACAGATCAGGGCCAGGCGCCAGTCCAAAACAAACATAACCGCCAGCATGATTACCGGCAGGGCTACCGCTCCCACCAGGTCGGGCAGTTGATGGGCGATGAAGTTTTCGATTTTCTCCACGCTCATTTCCAGCAACTTTTTAATCGCTCCCGTTGACTGGCGGGTGTGGTAGCCCATGGGCAGCCTGGCCAGGTGTTGGGCCAGACGCATCCTGAGGTTGTACAATATACGAAAAGCGGCTACATGCGAGGCCATGATACCGGCGTATAAAAACAACAGTGAGCCCAGCAGCGAATATAAGGCCCACAATCCCCATTGCCGGATCAGTTCCATATTGCTCAAGGCCGGGTTAGCTGCGTTTTTCAGTAATTCCTCCACAATAAAATAGGTAGCCACAAAGGGGAGAAACATCAGTGCATTGCTGATTACGGACAAAACCCCTGAAAGCACCAGCAAACCACGTTTCTCACCGGTAATTTCCAAGAGGCGCGCAATACCGGTTTTCTTGCTGGCAGCATCATCATTGTTCATTGATTATCACCCCTTTTTCATACAAACCAGGGATTGAGCCATACCAGCGCGGTTGGGCACAACCGGTATAATTACCGCTGCATCCGGCTGCGTCGTGAATGGCCATCATACCCCCTGATTCAAACCAGGCAGAGCATACCCCCGAGTAATCCGGCGAAAAGGGAGGCAGTCTAACCGTCAATTTATGCATAACACCCACCTCAACAATCTTTTATGTAATTCATTCCTTATGATCAGACCACCAGTCCGTATTGTCTGAGTAAGATGAACAAGTTGGCCGGGGCCTCTGCAGCGGAAACCAGCATATGCATCAACTTCTCAATGCCCTGATAGCCGTAGAGGGTTTCATCATTGACGAGATTGACAATATATTTCGCTCCCGTCAAATAAGCGCCCTCAAAGCCAATAGCCAGGCATTCCCGGCTATGCCGGCGCTGTAATGGGGAGCGCGGGCGTTCCGGCTGCAGGATCTTGATGCCGGGGGCGTGCTTGCCCAGCCACCGATAGCTCTCTTCCTCAAGGGGGAGGCATTGCTGCGCATAAATCTCTCTTACGTTGAATCTGAACGAAAAGAGCATTTTAGCCAGGGTGAAAGGGCGGATGGTAGCTGAAGCGTCAATGACAACAGGCAGATTGCCAATGGTCGCTTGCGCGGAGAAAATAGCCTTCAGGGCGCGCCGCTTGTAGGTTGATAAATCCATGTCTATGCCGGCTATTGACAGCATGGTCTCATAATTCTGTTTGATTTCTTCAAAGTCATAGCTTACCGGCACATAGATATAGTCTATATCGAGGGCTTGCCTGATATCATTCGCCGCTGCCAAACCTACCGGATTCGGAACGATATTCAAACTCACTCTGGCCAGTTGCTGAAATTCGGCAAAGGTTGCAAACTCCGAGATGTGGTGTATATCCATGTATCCGGCTGCAGCCATAATTTCATAGATCTCACTGTTTTTATCAATGCTTACGTTGTTGCCGCAAAAGGCGGCTGCTGTTAGAAGCTTAGCTTTATCGGACGGCTCCAAAAGGCCATAGATTTTGCGTTGTATATTCACCGGCGGAGGTACTTTGCTATCCAGTGTAATGGGATTCATATGGCATATGGTGAAGCGCATATCCGGATGGCCTTGGCGCAATACCTGCAGCAATGCTTCATGATCGGTGCCCAGCAAATCATCGAGACAGCTCACAAAAATCATCAACACCCTGGGGCGGACTTCCAGTTGCTCGAGAAGCTCCTCAACCGCTTCGCCTATGAGCTCTTCATAGCCCCCCGACACCATGTCGGTCTCATCTATATACAGGTAAGAAAGCCGGTGCTTCAGCCCCCGGGTGATGGCGCCGATAGCGCCATGCCGTCCACATGCAAAGGGGCATACCAAAAGCTGATAGCTTTCCGGCACCAACATGCCGGTTCTAACCACCCCCCAGCCTCCGCGGGATGGCGAGCAATATCGCAATGTATCAGGAAAGCGGGCCAATAAACCCGTCTGTGTTTGTTGAATCAACTGCATGCAATCACCGCCTTTTTCGCCAATTCCATATATTCTTTTGCCGTAAACTGCAATTTTGTGCATCATGATGATCTTCCTTTGGATAGTTAGAGCATTCTAACTATTGTGCTAAAATAAATAGGGAACCTGACTATTGAACCCTGATTTTTATTGCTGCTGAAAGTCAATGGAATATTTTCTTTTTAATCCAGAAGCGTATCTCGATACGTACCTCTATATCTCATAGAAAATGCCCTTGGTGAGTTTCTGTGTACTTATCTGAAGACAACACCCGGGGTGTGATTCAAAAAGGATTGTGGTCTAAATACCTGGACATTTTCTTCAGGTGGGCTCTGGCTTTCATAAGATCAATTTTCATGTTACGCAAGCCGAATCTGCGCAACAATTCTATTATTTCCTGGTCGTTATAAGTATCGATCGGTTTTCGACTATTCACTTTGCTCAGGAAGGCTAGGGCCGATTCTAATCGTTCTAGTGACATCATCTTATTAAGAAGGGTCGCGTTTCACCGTCGTCAGCGCCTGGGAAATACTGCTCAAGCTGGAGCTTGACAGGATTTTATAGGGTTTATTGATCCGGCTGCATATTTTCTTAACGCTCAAACAAGCGCCATGACTGTTGCAATCAACCGGACACAGGATGATATCGGATTTCTTTATCAAGCCCTCCAATTCTCTTTCTCCCGAGTGCAGATAGCCGTCATGATACTCGAAGTCGGCCCCTAGGTTTTCAACCACATCGCGATAAAAACTTCTGAGCTTGGTCAGCCCCCCGACGATCAAAACCCGCTTGTCGCACAGGTGACGGCAGCACTGGTTTTGGGAACAATCGGTTTGGTCGCAATCATTATCGCGTATCAGGCGTTCGATCTCGCTGCATAATTGCACATTGATCTCTTTCTGCAGCCATAGATCAGATTGCAAGGCCTCTTTTTCCTTTTCTAATTTTTGCACCCGTTCCTGGGCTTCATGCCAGGCATTTTCAGCTTGATGAAGGGCCCTGGTCAACTGTGCGCTATCTTCGACGCAACTATTTATGGTGGTGTCGGCCTGAACCGAATGTTCAGAATCTGCCGAAATGCGTTTTTCCAGGTTATGTAGTTTGTTTTCCAAATTGCGACGGATCTTTTCTGAGGCAGCCAGATATTTGGCCAGTTCTCTCCGCTCCTTCTTTTCCTGCCGGAGTCTGGCCGTCAACTGGGCATTGATATAGGATAAACGGTCATATTCGATTTTTTCCTGGCGCGCTTTGCCGCCGTTGAGATGGGACAACATATGAACATCGCCGAAGACGTTGTTGATCGTTTTCTCTGCAAGCCCCGGATGGGTGACCGCCACCCAGTACAGCCCGCAAATATGGCCTGATTTCACATGATCCTGCCATGCCGCCATAAACTGATCTTCAGTACAATTCCCGAAACGGGAGATTTCGTAGCGGTATTTATGGTTCAGATGACTGTTCAGGCGGCGTGACACTTTGTTCTCCGAATACAGGGCCTGCACCATGAACATATGGATTTCATGGTCGGAAAACGGCTTGCAGTCAATATGCAATTTATTGAGAATCAGCCTTTGCTCGTCCATATCCAGACAGGTGCCGCACACCGAACAGAATAAATCACTGGATATATCCCAAACAAATTTGCGTTTATTGCTTTTAGCCGGCATAGAATGTGTTTCGCCAACCGGTTTGATATGATTATTTGAAATCTCCATAGCTTACCTCCTTCCATGGATTTTTTCGGCAAGAGTGTAGGTGGAGTTCACTCTGCACTGCTATCGGTTTTTCCT
>NZ_DIPG01000104.1:0-350 GCF_002426325.1 Syntrophomonas sp. UBA5494
ACCGGGGCGTCTTTTTTCAGGTAGGAGTACCAGTACAGTGAACCCACCATGATGGATCCGCCCACGATGTTGCCCAGGGTCACCGGGATCAGGTTATTCATAATGAAGGTCTTCCAGGTGAACACATTGGTGACTGCAAGCTTGAAGGCTGCCACGGCTTCAGGGGTGGTTGCGCCGGCTGCAGCAGCAGCAACGTCCACGATAGCCGGAATCTGGGCCACAACCAGACCCATGGGAATGAAGAACATATTGGCCACACTGTGCTCGAAACCGCTGGCGACGAAGGCCATGATGGGGAAGAAGATGCCGAACACTTTGCCGACCACGTCTTTGCTGGCCAGGGCCAGCCA
>NZ_DIPG01000104.1:525-13307 GCF_002426325.1 Syntrophomonas sp. UBA5494
CTCCAATTTGCCTTTGGCAACCGCCAGGGCTTTGGCCCCCACGGCTCCTTTAAACAAGCCCGTGGCCATGGCGCCGTCCGGTCCTACCCCGTAAAAGCCGCCGGCCACGATGTACACTAACAGCAGTGATCCTACGAAGTTGGCGATCCAGACCACGACCCAGTTCTTTAAGAGGTCTCCCCAGCTGCAAGAACCATTCATGGCCCCGATCATCATAAACATGTTATTGCCGGTAAACAGCTCGGCCCCGCCGATAACCACCAGCATCAGGCCGGTGCTGAATACGGCGCCGAAAAACAATTGACCCAGGCCGTTGCCCAGGAACTTGGGAATGTCGTTGCCGACTACAGTGGCCAGGTTGGCTCCAAAGCCGATGTAGACCCCGGCCAGGATACCGAGAATGAACAACTTGCCAAACGACAGCTTGGATTTAGCTGCGCTGATATTGCAGGCATTGCCCGCTACTTCTCCGGGTGCGAAACAGTTCATTTACAAATTTCCCCTTCCTTTTTTGTTTTAGCGCTCGAATGAAGCTCTAACATATAATCCCCTAATGCTTATCCAGCTTAGCCCATATATTCTCTCTAAGCAAAGCTAAATTTTCTCTACTTTGGCTGCTGATACCTTGTACTCCGGAATCTTGGCCACCGGATCCAGGAATTCAGCACTGGTCAACCGGTTGGCAGCAGTTTCAGCGAAATGGAAGGTCATAAACACCACCTGCGGCGCCACCATTTCAGTGACTTTGGCGGTTACTTCCAGGCTGCCCCGGCGGGTCGAGATCTTGAGCAGTTCGCCGTTTCCGATCCCTTTCGCTTTGGCCAGTACCGGATTGATCTCCAGTTCGGCTGTCGGCATATGCGCGTTCAAAGCTGAGGCACGGCGCGTCATGGTTCCGGTGTGATAATGGAATAGACTACGTCCCGTGGTAAGGATCAAAGGATAGTCATCATCAGGCAGTTCACCCGGGGGGATATAGTCGATAGCGGTGAAAGCCCCCTTGCCTCTGCTGAAATTACCGTCTTTGTGCAGGAATGGTGTACCCGGGTGCTCCTCAGTGGGGCAGGGCCACTGCAAACCACCCTTTTCCAGGCGGGCATAATTGATACCTGCGTAGGAGGGAGTAAGTTTGCGCATCTCTTCAAAGATCTCTTCAGCATCGGTGTAATTCATAGGATAGCCCATACGGGAAGAGATTTCACATAGTATCTCCCAGTCGGCGAGAGCCTGTCCGGGCGCCGATACCGCTTTGCGCACCCGCTGCACCCTTCTTTCGGTGTTGCTGAAAGTGCCATCCTTTTCGGCGAAGCAGGATCCTGGCAATACCACGTCGGCATACTTGGCGGTTTCAGTGAGGAATATGTCCTGCACCACCAGGAAGTCGAGCTTTTCCAGGGCCTCTTCCACATGCTGAAGATCAGGGTCGCTCATCATGGGATTTTCACCAAATACATAAAGCGCTTTCATTTCGCCATGGTGGGCCTTGTTGATGACTTCAGTGAGGACCAAGCCGTTCTCTTTGGGCAGGCTTATTCCCCAGGCCTGTTCGAATTTGGTTCGTACGGCTTCATTGGTGACGGCCTGATAAGCCGTATACACTACCGGGAGAGCACCCATATCACATGCACCCTGCACGTTGTTTTGCCCACGCAGGGGATCAACTCCAGTCCCGGGGCGACCCATGTTGCCCGTAAGCATGGCCAGGTTGCAGACGGATTTTACATTGTCAGTACCGGTGCGGTGCTGGGTAAGGCCCATGGCATAACAGATGGCGGCGTTACCGCTCTGAGCGTACAGCCGGGCCGCGGCACGGATGTCCTCTGCGGGTACGCCGGTGATCGGTTCTGCGAATTCAGGGGTGAATTTCTCCACCACTGCCGCCATGGCTTCATAACCCTCGGTGTGTTCCGCTATGAAAGCCTGGTCGGCCAGGTCTTCGCTGATAATGACGTTCATCATGGCATTGACCAGGGCTACGTCAGAACCGGGCAAATGCGGCATATATACGTCAGCTATCTCGGCCAGGTCGGTGCGGCGCGGATCGGCTACGATCAGCTTGGCTCCGTTATAAAGCTTGTTCTGTTTTATCTTCATCCCGATAACAGGATGGTTCTCGGTGGTATTGGATCCAATAACAAAAATACAGTTGGCGTCTTTTTCCAGTTCGCCAATGGCATTGGTCATGGCTCCGCTTCCGAATGCTGCCCCCAGACCGGCGACAGTAACGGAGTGTCAGAGACGGGCGCAATGGTCTACGTTATTGGTTCCCAGGACGGCGCGGGTGAACTTTTGCGCCAGGTAGTTCTCCTCATTGGTAACGCGAGCAGAGCTGAATACAGCAATGCTATCGGGACCGTGCTGGATTTTGATTTCGCCCAGGCGTTTGGCCACCAGGTCGAGAGCTTCATCCCAACTGGCTTCCCTGAACTCCCCATTTTCCTTAATAAGTGGAGCGGTCAAGCGATCGGGGGAGTTAATGAAATCCCAGCCGAAACGACCTTTGACGCATAGTGCGCCTTTATTGACCGGGCTGCCTTCCAGGGTGCGGTCAGAGGTCACTCCGACAACCTTGTCATCTTTCACATTCAGTTCCAGGGTGCAGCCGGTTCCACAGTAGGTGCAGGTGGTGAGCACCTTGTCTACCTCATAAGATCTGCCCATTCCGGCGCTTACCTTGCTGGTTAAAGCCCCCACCGGACATACCATTACGCACTGTCCGCAGAACACGCAGGGGGAATCGGCCAAATTACCGTCAAAGGATGTGGAAATCTTGGCATTATGGCCGCGGTTTTTGACATTTATAGCCCGGGCCACGGTAATGTCTTCACAAGCCCGGACACAACGAGTGCACATAATGCATTTGTTATAATCCCTTTCCAGGAATGGGTTGGGATCGTCAATAGGATATACATGGCGTCCGCCGTCTTCGAAACGGCTTTCTTTTATGCCGTATTGATAACAATAGTCTTGGAACTTGCAGTCACCGTTCTTTTCGCAGACCTGACAATTGAAATCATGCCTGGCTGCCAGGAGCTCTAAAATGACTTTGCGGGCTTCAATAATAGCCGGGCTTTCGGTTTCCACTACCATGCCGTTTTCGGCCGGGGTCACACAGGAGGCCACAAATAAGGGGCGTCCCTTTACATCCACCAGACACATGCGGCAAGAGCCTGCCAGGCGGAGGTCAGGGTCATAACATAGTGTGGGAACAGGTATGCCGGCAGCCTGGCAAGCATCCAGAACAGTGCTGCCACGAGGAGTTTGTATCTCTCTGCCATTGATGGTCAGAGTAATCATGGCTTTCCCTCCTTTCCGTTAGATTTGCAGTCTGGCTTGATATTCCGCGTTGAAATGTTCCAGGGTGGTCACGATCGGGCCGGGAGCTGCCTGCCCTAATCCACATAGACACGCCTTTTGCATTACCCGGGACAACAAGGCCAGTTTATCCAAATCTGCCGGGGCCGCTTGCTTCTTGTTTATCTTCTTCATAATCTCATAAGCACGGAAAGTTCCCTCTCTGCAGGGATTGCATTTTCCACAAGATTCATGTTCAAAGAATTTTGCAATGCGGGTTACGACATCTACAATATCACGGGTTTCATCCATGACCAATACAGCGCCGGTGCCCAGGGTAGCCCCGATATTTCGCATGGAATCGGCATCTATGGGCGTATCCAGCAATGATTCGGGAATAAATCCCCCTGAGGTTCCGCCGATTTGCACCGCCTTGAATTTCTTGCCGCCGCGAATTCCCCCGCCAAAATCAAAAATCACTTCGCGGATGGTGGTGCTGGTTGGAACTTCAATGGGGATGCGATTCACCACATCGCCGGTCAGGGTCAAAACCTTGGTCCCCGGATAGCTTGGGGTACCAATGGAAGCAAACCATTCTCCCCCCTGCATTACGATATCAGGAAGATTTGCAAAGGTTTCAACATTGTTCACCACGGTTGGCTTGGCCCATAAGCCTGAAACGCCCGGAAATGGTGGCTTAAAGCGAGGCTCCCCGCGGTGGCCCTCAATCGACTCGATTAATGCCGTTTCTTCGCCACATACATAAGCACCGCCACCCATGCGGACCTCAATATCGAATTCCCCGAGGACTCCGCTGTTGCGGGCTTGATCGATAGCGCGGCGCAGCAAGTCCACCACATAGGGATACTCCCCTCTGCAGTAGATATAGCCTTGTTTGGAATCAATGGCGTGACCACATATTGCCATTCCTTCCAGCAGGCGCTGGGGGTCTTTTTCGACAATGGTGCGGTCCTTGTAGGTTCCTGGTTCCCCTTCGTCCAGGTTGCATACTACATATTTGACCGGGGCGTCTGGAACAAAGCTCCATTTCATGCCTGCATTAAAACCTGCCCCCCCGCGACCCCTCAGATTTGATTTCTTCACCTCGGCGATTAAATCCTGACGAGACATGCTGCGAGCTTTTTGCAGGGCTTGATAACCGCCGACTTGAATATAATCCTCTATCTTCTCAGGATTGATTTGGTCGGCGTTGCGCAGAACGATGCGCATTTCTGCAGCCATCTTACTCCCTCCTTTCCTATTAAGTTTACTTGCACAGGGCTAGCACCGCTGGCACTTGTTCTGGGTTCATATCTACATAAGGTATGCTGTTGATAGTAATGACTGGAGTTCCCTGGCATTGTCCTACGCATTCGGTGAGTTCCAGGGTGAATTTGCCGTCTGCTGTGGTTTGACCTACTTTGATGCCTAGTGCATCTTCAAAGGCCTTGATGAGAATATCCGCTCCGGCAATATGACATGGCGCGCTTTCGCACATGCGAATAATATACTGGCCCCGCTCGGCCACGGAGAGGTACGAATAAAACGTCGCCACGCCGAACGCTTGGGCAGCAGATATACCGAAGACTCGTGCCGCTGTTTCAACCGCTTCCTCAGGAAGATAGTTGTATTCCCTTTGCACGGCATGATAGGCTTCTATAATTCCCCCCGGTTTACCCTGATAAAAAGTAATGATTTCTTGGATGTTAGCCACCTTTACACCTCCTTTCATAACAATAAGGACATCAGACGACCCCCTGCCTGCTGATGCCATTCTTCCAGTTAATATTAATTCGTGATTTATTCGAAAATACCTGCCTGATTTGAGTACTTTGTCGACAATAATCCAAGAACGTAAGCGAAAAATGAAATAGATTGGAATTGCCCGGATAAATCCGGCTGAAAAATCCTGCATGAGTGAAATGCTGCCAGACAGTAAAATGAAGGAATGTCGAAAGCGCATGATTGCATACAAAGTTTACGTAAGATACGACATTAAAATATTACTTCGGCAGGATAAACCATGTGTTTGTTGAAATAATATCAGGTGTTTTTGCGTCTAAATAATGGGTCAATCGTGGCAGGTAATGTGCAGAGATATAGATAATGTATCAGCCAGGTTTAAAGGTCATTGCCTTAAAGGCTATGCATTCACTTACAAATTCAGAGAGAGAGGGATAAGATTGAAGAACGCCCAAAAAACGACTGCTATGATAGTGCTGTCATGTCTTTTACTGGGAATGGCTGGCTGCGCTTCAAAACCGCAGGAAAGCGCCGCACCAGCTGCAGCTCCAGCCGTTAACGAACCGGCTGCACCGGCAGAGAACCCATCAACCGGTCAGCAAGATCCGCCCGCAGCGCCAACTGAGCCATCCAAAAACCCGGCGGTTAAACCAAACGCTACCCTGCCGCCGAATGCTTCCGGTGAACCGGCAACGGCTGTTCAACAGCCCAGCCTGATTTTAGGCAGAGGTCGGGATGAAGGCAGCGGGCAGGTTACTCAGGCGGATACCAAATTTAAGGCCGGAGAACAGTTTTATTATGGCTTTAACAATGGCGTGCCATTTGGGGCCTCGAGCATACTACTGCAATATGAGTCAGCCCAGAGCGGGGAAGTGATCAACAAGTATTCGATTACCGTCGACCCGGCCAAGACTTACAATTGGGCCACCATCTCTTTTAAAGAGCCGGGACAATATAAACTGGTATTTATGGTCAACAACACCATTCGCGCCAGCCAAACCTTTACTATCGAATAAGCCAAAAAGGAACACGGGACGCAAGCGGGGACGGTTCTTGACTTGCGCGTTTGCGCGCAAGTCAAGAACCGTCCCCGCTTGTGTCCGTCAAAAACCTCCTACTGTCCCCGAGGGCTTAGGAGATGATATGCACGTTGGCAGCCTGCTGGCCTTTGGGACCTGTAGTAACGTCAAATTCTACGGTTTGCCCTTCGCTCAGAGAGCGGAAACCGCTGCTCTGAATAGCGGACTGATGAACAAAAACATCCTGTCCTGACTCAGATTCGATAAATCCGAAGCCTTTGCTGTCACTAAACCATTTTACTTTACCGATCAACTGTAAAATCCCTCCAAAAGTCGAATCAGGGAAATATATTCCCCCAAATCATAAATTTCTGCCGTCCACCCTTTGCTTTGACTTCATTCTGTCAGAGTGAACATAAAGAAATCATGCCCTAATAACATCAATATCATACCGCTATTCCCATCAACCGGCCCAAAGTGCCGCCAATCTAAATTAGTTAAGCAATTAAGCCCGGCATTATACCAGGATATAACAGCAGAATCCAACTAAATAGGAGGTTGTCTTTATTGAGGTTATGATGGAATATAAGAGAAGAAAAAGCCATGGAGGAGAAAATAATGCCGTTATCTAAATGGAAATGGTGGCTGATCGTTCTGGCAGTCGTACTAGTCCTGGGAGCCGCTATGATCAATAAAATACAGGGCCGATCGAACCTGGAAAGCGTCAATGCCGGGGCGCAGTCGGTAAGGACGGCTCAAGCGGAAATGGTGATCCGGCAAAATAACCTCAATGTGAGCGGCACCATTGACGCAGTGGAAAAAATCCTGATCTCGGCGCGGGTAGCCGGCATAGTTGAAAGCTTGAATGTCGACAACGGTGCCAGTATTAGATCCGGACAGACCTTGATTCAGATAGATGATCGAGCTTATGCCAACCTGGTAGAGGTCAATCAAGCCTCTTTCGTTCAGGCTCAGACCCAATTAGAAAGCACCCGCTCCGCATATGAGAGACTGAAACAACTGCATCAGGCGGGAGCGGCCTCGGATAAGGATTTCGAAGATATACAGGCCGCCTTGACGGCTGCCGAAGCAGATGTTTCCAAGGCCCAGGCTGCATTGAACAACTCCCGGGATGATTTGAAAAATACCCGGGTGTCCTCACCCATCGATGGTTTGGCAGCCAACCGCAGCGTGAACCGCGGGCAAATGGTATCACCAGGCACAGCCTTAATGGAAGTGCAGAATCTAGCCGAAGTTTATGTGATCATTTCCATAAGCCAGTCTGATTTGGGACAGATCAAAACTGGAATGGAAGCGGATGTCACTGTCGATGCATATCCCGGTCAGACCTTTAAAGGTGTTTTAACTTCAGTAAATCCCGCCGCAGACCCTCAAGCCAGGATATTTCAGTGTAAAATCAAGGTCCCCAACCCGGACGGCATATTGCGTTCCGGCATGTTTGCCAGCGCAGTAATCCATACCGGGGAAGCGACCAGCATTTTATGTGTTCCCGAGGCGGCTTTGACATCCAAACAGGAGCAGTTCTACGTTTTTGTTCCCCAGGATAATACGGCCAAATTGGTTGCGGTTGAAATCGGCGCGATCTTTGATGGCCGGGTGGAAATCAAGCAAGGCCTGGCCGAAGGGCAAACCGTTATTACCAGCAACGTCAACCAGCTCAAAGAAAACGACCCCATCCAAATCGTCCCGGAGCAGGGGGTATAGGCCATGTTCTTAACCAATCTAAGCCTGAAACGTCCGGTTCTAGCAACGGTAAGCATTCTGGCCCTGGTGGCCCTGGGGCTGTTCAGTTATTTGCAGCTGGCTATCAATGATTGGCCGGAGGTGGATTTTCCCTTTGTGGCGGTCACCATTGTCCAGCCCGGGGCCTCTCCGGAACAGATGGAAGCGAATGTGGCTGTTAAAGTGGAGGAGGCCATAGGTCAGATCGCCGGGGTCAAGCACATTTATGCCGAGACCCGTGAGAATGTCGCCATGGTGTGGGCGGAATTCACGGTGGAAACCAACAGCCAAATTGCTGCCCAGGATGTGCGTGACAAGCTGGCCTCCATCCGCAATCAGCTGCCGCAGGATATCAACGAACCGGTTATTTCCCGCTATGATCCCACCCAGGCCCCGATTATGACCCTGGCGGTCACCGGTGACGGTTCGTTGCTGGAACGCAGCCAGCTGGTCGAAAATATCATCAAGCCGCGTCTGGAGACCACCTCCGGGGTGGGGATGGTGGAGGTCTCCGGTGATGAACAGAGGGAAATCCATATTGATATGGATATCGACAAGCTCTCCGCCTACGCCATCAGCCCCGCTGAAGTTGCGGCAGCTTTGCAGCAGGAAAACATGGATGTGCCGGCTGGCAACCTTAACAGCGAGGATCGGACAGTATCGGTGCGGACTGCAGGGGAAATAAGCAGTCTCAAGGAATTCTCCGACCTCCCCGTAGCCCACCGGGGGGGCATATTGATAAAGCTCACAGACATCGCAACTGTTAAGGATTCTGTCAAAACACCGGAAAGCCGGGCCTTTTATCAGGGACAGCCGGTAATCGGACTAAATATCGTTAAACAGTCCGGTATTAATACGGTACAGCTCGCTGATGACATACGAGCCGCCATCAATAGGCTGAATCAGGATTTGCCCGCCGGGGTCGAAATCAATGTAGTGCGGGACAATTCCGTGCGGGTTCGGGCCGCGGTAAATAGTGTTTTGATTACCCTTTTTGAGGGCAGCATTCTGGCGGTTTTGACTGTCTTCCTATTTCTGCGCAACTGGCGCAGCACCCTGATTGGCGCCCTGGCCATTCCTACTTCCATCATCACCACCTTCCTGATGATATGGTTTATGGGCTTCAGCCTGAACACCATGTCCCTCATGGCCCTGTCACTGTCGGTAGGTCTGCTTATAGATGATGCCATCGTGGTGATAGAAAACATTGTCCGGCACATGCACCTGGGCAAAACCCCCTTAGAGGCCGCCCGGGAGGCCACCGCTGAAATCGGCCTGGCGGTTATGGCCACCACCTTTACGGTGATTGCGGTGTTCCTGCCCGTAGGTATGATGACCGGCATGGTAGGGCAGTTTTTTAAGCAATTTGGTCTGACGGTAATATTCAGTGTGTTTGTCTCCCTGTTGGTGTCCTTCACCCTGGTTCCATTGCTGGGCTCCAGGTACCTCAAGGAGGGTGAGGACCAGTATCGGGGAGTAATCGGAAAGATCCTGACCGCATTCGATCAGGGATTTGAATGGTTCAAATCGCAATATCTGCTGCTGCTGGACGCAGCCTTGGCGCATCGCCTCAAAACCCTGGCAGTAGCGGGAGTGTTATTCGTCGGCAGCCTGTTCGTGATACCGTTCATGGGCTCCAGTTTTGTACCCAACAGTGATTTCGGGGAGTTCAGCGTATTGTTGGATTTGGATGCCGGGATCACCCTGGATTCCGCCGCCCAGGTAGCAGCAGCTGCGGATCAGATTATAAGCCGTCATCCCCAGGTTTTAAGCACCTATGTTTCCACTTCAGCCGAGAACGCCCGCATCTTTGTGCAGTTGACCGACAAGAGCCAGCGTAAGGCGAGTATGGAAGACATCGCGGCGGAAATGCGGCAGCAATTGCAGACCCAGCCTGGTTTTAGCGCCAGCATGCTTTTCAACACTGCCATTGCTGAAACATACGCCTGGGAGTATCGTATTCAGGGAGATGATATAGAGCTAATGGCTGAATATGCGGCAAAGGCCCAGGGCATCCTGGAAAGCATCCCCGGGGTAGTTGACGTTTCCAACAGCTACCGGGAAGGCAGCCCGGAGACCAGATTGGAGGTAGACCGGCAGCGAGCCGCGGATTTGGGCATCAGCACCGGGTATATCGGCGATACCCTCTACACCCTGTTCACCGGGAGGGTGGTGTCACAGTATAAAGAGGGCGGGGAAGAGATTGATGTGCGTTTGCAGCTCAACGAATCACAGCGCCGCAGCCTTTCCGATTTAAGCCGGGTGTACTTGCCGACCTCAAACGGTAATATTGCCCTGAGTCAGTTTACCAAGCAGGTTTTCTCCACCTCCCCGCGTTCTATCGACCGCTTTGACCGCTCCCGTGAAATTGCCTTGATCGGCAATCTGCGGGGCATTTCTTTGGGAGATTTTAATAAGCAGTTTGCCCAGCGCATGGAGGAGGAACTCAAGCTGCCAGACGGTTATCGGGTATATGCCGGAGGTGATGCCGAAAGCATGGCAGACACATTCGATTCGCTGGGCTTAGCCCTGGTGATAGGTATTCTGTTCATATTCTTCATATTGGCGGCACAATTTGAAAGCTATATAGATCCCTTTTCCATCATGTTTTCCCTGCCTCTGGCCATTGTCGGAGCTATTCTGGGCTTGTTCCTGATGGGCAGCGATTTGAGTCTGGTTTCCATGATCGGCGTAATCTTGCTGATGGGCCTGGTAACCAAGAATGCCATACTGTTGATCGACTTTACCAAGCAAGCCCGGGCCAGGGGAGTGGAACGCAATCAAGCCTTGCGGGAGGCTGCCGCCACCCGCCTGCGCCCTATTTTAATGACAACTACCGCTATGATACTGGGAATGGTGCCAGTGGCCATGTCCCTGGGAGCAGGAGCCGAATGGCGGGCCCCGATGGCCCATGCCACTATCGGAGGCCTGATCACCTCCACCTTGTTGACTCTGGTGGTGGTGCCGGTGATCTATACCCTTTTCGACGACTTGACTCATTGGCGTAAAAAGCCTGTGCCTGAGGACATTGAAGCGAGCCCAACTGCCGCACCGGACGGTTTGCATGCCACTAGCCCAGAACGGGACGGTTATTCGCCATAAACAGTTATATAACTGACGGTTGTCAAATATATTGAAAAATACCGCCATGCAGGAGGTTGAACTATGTGGATCATATACACTGATAAGCAGGGAGACAACTATCCCCTTGAAATCGGCTTTAAATTGATCGACTCTTCCGAAATCTGCCATGATTATGACCGGATTACCGGCTACTGCCGGGAGGGATGCCCGGATTATGCCTCCGGGGGCTGTCCGCCTTACGCCCCGGCCTTGGCGGAGGTAGCGGTAAAATACCCTTACGGTATTTTGATCTATGCCAAGTTTCTTTCCCGCTTTAAGCCGGCCGGGATGGCGGCTGAAGATTTCAGCCTGCAGGACCTGGTTCTGTCAGATATGCTGAATCAACTGGGCTATGCGGTTATAGGCCAGCATCCGGATAGCTTGTTTTTCTTGAACTGCGGTCACTGCCAGGGATGTGGCACGGAAACCTGCAGTTTCAAACTGGGTGAGGAGAGCTGCCGCAAGCCTGAACGGCGCGCTTATTCCATCGCCGCTACCGGAGTGGATGTGACCCAGACCCTGAAGGATGTTTTTGATATCACCCTGCAATGGATCAAGGAAGGCAATCAGACCGAATACATCATCAAGGTCATGGGGCTGCTCAGCCCGGACCCCGAGTTGCCGCAGGCCATTGAACAGCGGCTGGAGCCGGTATTGAACAGTCTGGAATGCATAAAATACCAGGTTGGCAGCTCTGAAGCGGGGCTGATTTTGGAAGAGAGATATTCAGTTACTCTATAGATCGGATTATTTTTGTGCTTGTCAGTATTTCATGTGCAAGTATATAATTAAAAAAATTGAATCACCTCATGTTTCGGGTGCCCCTTTAGGGGATAATAGGGAATCAGGTGCAAGACCTGAACGGACCCGCCACTGTAACCGGGGAGTTCCAAGCCGTATAGCCACTGGGAAACTGGGAAGGCTGGCTTGTATCTAAGGAGCGTTTGATCCGGGAGTCAGGAAACCTGCCTGTAAAACATCTGGTTGAGAATGAAGGTAAAGTTCTCAGGCCTTAATGGCTTGGGGACTTTTTAATTTTGGCTAATACTAAAGGAGGTTTTATCAAATGGAACGACTGGAAGCAACCTTGCAGAGTATTGGAGAACCGAACCTTGAAGCGGCGCAAGCAGCGCAGAAGCGCCTGGACAATCTCACCAAACCCCTGGGCGCCCTGGGGATTATGGAGCAGATCGTAGTGCGCCTGGCCGCCATCCAGGGTAAAACTATCCCCGAACTGGGGGCTAAAGTGGTTATGGTCATGGCCGGCGACCATGGGGTGGTGGCCGAAGGAGTCAGCGCCTATCCCCAGGAGGTCACCCCGCAAATGGTACTGAACTTCCTTAATAACGGGGCCGCCATTAATGTTTTTTCCAACTATACCGGCTCCAAAGTGGTGGTCACAGATGTGGGAGTGATGAGTCCGGCCATTGAGCATCCCCGGCTCAATGTTCGCAAAATCCGGGAGGGAACCCGCAACATGGCCCGGGAAGCAGCCATGACCGAAGCTGAAGCAGTGGCTGCTATTGAAGTGGGAATAGAACTGGTTCAGGCTGAGATCGATGCCGGGGCGACCCTGGTGGCCACCGGGGAGATGGGAATCGGAAACACCACTCCCAGCAGCGCCATTCTGGCTGTATTTAGCGGGGTTGATCTGGATATAATCACCGGCCGCGGCACCGGACTTGATGACAGCGGCCGCCACAAGAAAATCGCGGTAATCAAACAGGCCCTGGAGCTAAACCAGCCCGATCCCGGCCAGCCGCTGGATGTGCTGAAGAAAGTAGGGGGACTGGAAATCGCCGCCTTGACCGGTGTCATTATAGGCGCTGCAGCCCGGCGCGTACCGGTGGTAGTGGATGG
>NZ_DIPG01000104.1:13519-15007 GCF_002426325.1 Syntrophomonas sp. UBA5494
CCCGGGCACCGCATTATGCTGGAATATATGGGCCTGCAACCTATCCTGCACCTGGATCTGCGGCTGGGCGAAGGCACCGGAGCGGTTTTAACCTTCCCGATCTTTGAAGCGGCCGTAAAAGTTATGAAAGAGATGGCCACCTTCGGAGAAGCCGGCGTTTCCAACAAAGAATGACACAGATACACGGACAAGACCTAATGGAAGGGCCAGCCACTACCTTCCAATAGCGATACGTAGGCTGATCCATGTACACTTATAGCCCCGGGGTATGGAACATATGTTCAGTCCAGAGGAAGCCAATGGCGGCGCTAACACTTAACCGGGTCAGTATATTTAAAAAAGGCTGTTCTTGGAACAGCCTCTTTCTACCAAACAAACTTATGCCGAATGATCGGCTGTCTTCACGGGTTACCCCACACTGGCTAAAAGCCGCCCTGATCCGTTTATTTTTAGCCCGCCGTATAACCTCCGTCAATTACTAATTTTTGACCTGTCACAAAGGATGCTTCATCGGACATTAGAAATACTGCAGGCTTGGCAATTTCAGCAGGAACTCCCATGCGACCGCCATATTTACCGCGAGGTACGATTTCTTTATCTTTTACCGGGTCATTACATAATGGATGTAATGCTGCTAATTGCGCAAAGTCAAATGCTTCTGTCGCCAATGAATCTTGGGCTGCCAAATCATTTTTATCGGCAGCTACAGCTGCTTGGAATAATGGGGTCATAATATAACCTGGATTTACAGTATTTACACGTATACCGTAATCCGCCAATTGCAGGGCCAATGCTTTTGATAAACCAACTACGCCATGTTTACCCATTGTATATTGAATTAAATTGAAGCGTTCAATAAAAACTTCACCGGTTTCACAATTTACAACTTTAGGACGACCGGCAACCCCGTGAATACTTGAAACCATCACGATTGAACCTTTTATTCCATGTTTGATCATTAAACGAGAACCATATAAGGCTGTATAGAATACCCCATCTTCATTAATGCTTTGAATAAATTTGCGGGATTTTAAAACTTCTTCCGGGTCTTTATCGAAATCTTCCGCAGTTACCACACCGGCATTAGCCATTATTGCATTTACAACGCCATAAACCTTTTCTGTAATTTCAAATAATTTTTCAACATCTTTAGGTTGAGATACGTCAGTGTGAACAAAAGTTGCGCGTCCTTCACCGTATTGATCGTTTAATTCCTTAACAAAAGCTTCACCTAATTTGTCATTAATGTCGGACACAACTACCCCTCTTGCCCCTTCAGCCAATGCTTCACGAACTGTTGCTGATCCGATAGAGTCAAAACCAGGAATTGCTGAAACTGAACCTGTCACTACTACCACTTTGCCATCCAATTTACCCATTATAAATTCCACCTTTCTAAAATCTTCTCTCTCAGGTATTTTTACTTATGATAGAGGGTATTTCCTAATGGAGGGAGGCTATGATCACCGTGAAATACCCTGATAAGGG
>NZ_DIPG01000104.1:15194-16076 GCF_002426325.1 Syntrophomonas sp. UBA5494
GAAAACAAAGGGCCAATATCCTTACTGTCATCTAATAAGACTTTTCATAAGAATACTGGTCTGTCTTGAAGCCGCCCATAAAGGTTTCTTCGCGATCCACCAAGATATGTAATTGTAATTTTCGCTATTCGGTCAATACCCGGTCAAAAACCACCACATGAATCCAGAAATCACGTTCCGGCTCAACATCATAGGTCTGGTGAATAGCCTTGGCCTGCAGTTTTTCCTCAAAATATGGCACATTATCGATGGCATGCTGCCATGCCACCTGCATGCGCGCTGCTCTGACCACATCTTGCCCCGCCGAGGTTTCCACAATATATATCTCCGGGTCGGTAAGAAATCTTTCCCCCCGAATGATGAGCATGTCTTCCCAGACCACCACCTTGGTGTAATCAACCCCCTTGCCTAACTTTTTTTTAAAATACTGCTCCATGTAAACCTTGAGCTCGTGCTGCATATGCCTGCGCTGGCGGTCATCCATTTTTTTGCGGGCATCAAGACGGACTATGTTTTTTTCTGGCTCGCCATATTCTTTTTCAAATGACACGGTATCCACTCCCCTTAATTTATCTAAAGAAAGCAAAAAACCAATATTCTGACGGCCAAGTTTAAAAACCCAAAGTTTAAAACCCTATCGTCAAAATATTGGTTTTCTGCAGAGCCACCATACTGGTTTCTCTGTAATCAACCACTATTAAGTTTTAATGCCTGCTCGTAATTTTATTCCCCAAACAAATTACATTCCGAATTAATCCTAATAGATATCGGTTTCCTACGGAGCCTCCTTAAGGGTTCTCTATAGTCAACCATTATAATTTTACACGTTAATAATAGAACACTACTGGCTATATTGCAAGCTTTTTTAGAGCAATCAAGGGG
>NZ_DIPG01000104.1:16217-16517 GCF_002426325.1 Syntrophomonas sp. UBA5494
CGGTTCCGTTGATCGGATTGGAACATAAAGGTATTCCGGGGGATAGTCAACAAATCTGAAAAGTATTCATGGAGTAGCTGCCGTGCCTATTATGGTTATTCCTGAGTACCCGCCTGATTTGACACATGTATATTTGGTGTTGGACATATTTGCATGCCCAAAGGAACAAGCAATAGAAAAAATGCGAATGTTTGAGGCTGAAAACAGTGAAGATGGTTGCTTGGAAGATACTAAGAAAACAAAATTACTTGATGATAAAGCTTTCAATTTGATAATAGAGAAATTGCAAGGACGTTCTAT
>NZ_DIPG01000020.1:0-6472 GCF_002426325.1 Syntrophomonas sp. UBA5494
CAGAACGGCCTGCGCCAGCTGCGTATTGCGGAAACTGAAAAATATGCCCATGTGACCTTCTTTTTCAACGGCGGGGTGGAAAAACCCAATGTTAATGAGGAGCGTATTCTGGTGCCTTCGCCCACGGTTAAGACCTATAACATGAAACCGGAAATGAGCGCCGTGGAGGTTACTGACAGGGTTGTAGCCGCAATTGACCAGGATTGCTATGACGTCATTATCATGAATTATGCCAATCCTGACATGGTCGGCCATACCGGCATCCTGGATGCGGCCATTGAGGCCGTTCGTGTGGTTGATCAGTGTTTGGCCCGGGTAACGGAGAGGGTTTTGGCCCATGACGGAGTGGTCTTAATGACTGCCGACCACGGCAACTGTGAGACTATGCAGTGCCCTATCACCGGAGGGCCTTTTACAGCCCACACTAATAATAAAGTGCCTTTTATCCTTATATCAGACCGGCTTAAAGAAGCCCGCTTGCGAGAGGGCGGAGCATTATGCGACATCGCCCCGACCATGCTGGAGCTCCTGAATATTGACATACCCCGGGAGATGACCGGGAGATCTCTAATTTTGCATGATTGATTTGAATACATTAGTTCTGGAGGGAGACTGAATATGAGCACAATTATTGACGTTTTTGCGCGGGAAGTATTGGATTCAAGAGGCAATCCCACCGTGGAAGTGGAGGTCATCCTGGAAGATGGAACCATGGGCAGGGCTATAGTACCTTCCGGGGCTTCAACCGGGGCTCACGAGGCTGTCGAGCTGCGTGACGGAGACAAGCAGCGCTACCTGGGCAAAGGGGTTCTCAAAGCGGTCGACAATGTGAATGACATCATCGCCACCGAGATCATCGGTATGGATGCGCGGCGGCAGGTGGATATTGACACTTTGATGATAGATCTGGACGGAACCCCCAACAAGAGCAAACTGGGAGCCAATGCCATTCTGGGCGTATCGCTGGCCGTAGCCCGGGCAGCCGCCAATCATCTCGATTTGCCGCTTTACCAGTATATTGGCGGGGTGAATGCCAGAGAGCTGCCGGTTCCGATGATGAATATCCTCAACGGCGGGCAGCATGCCGATAACAATGTCGATATTCAGGAGTTTATGATTGTGCCGGTCGGAGCCGCTTCCTACCGGGAAGGGCTGCGCATGGCAGTGGAGATTTATCATACCTTGAAAAAGGTACTGCAGTCTCGTGGATTGGCCACTTCTGTAGGGGATGAGGGCGGATTTGCCCCTGACCTGCCCTCCAATGAAGCCGCCATCGAAGTAATCCTGGATGCGGTAAAAGAGGCCGGTTATGAGGCGGGGCGAGATGTCTTCCTGGCCTTGGACGTAGCCGCCAGTGAACTCTATAAAGACGGGCGCTACCACCTGGAGAGCAATGGTGTAATCTATACCTCCGAAGAAATGGTGGATTTTTATGAGGATCTAGTGAAGAAGTATCCCATAGTGTCGATCGAAGACGGTTTGGCTGAAGACGATTGGTCTGGATGGGAGCTCTTGACCAGGCGTCTGGGCGACAAAATTCAACTGGTCGGGGACGATATCTTTGTAACCAATACGGAGCGCTTAACTATGGGTATCAAGCGCGGGGTAGCCAACAGCATCCTCATCAAGGTCAATCAGATCGGCACCCTGACCGAAACCCTGGATGCCGTCAAAATGGCGATGCGGTCCGGGTATACTACAGTTATCTCCCATCGTTCCGGGGAAACCGAAGATTCCACTATCGCCGATATCGCCGTCGCCACCGGATCAGGACAGATCAAGACCGGAGCGCCGGCCAGGACTGACCGGGTGGCAAAATACAATCAATTATTAAGAATCGAAGAAGAGCTGGATGAATATGCCGACTATCGCGGCTTGAAGGTTTTCGCTGCCCACCGCGATTAGCACAGACCTGGACTCGTCAAGGCCCCAGACCGAGCAAAAAAAGCGAATCTCATTGTTACATCGCAAGCCCCGCTCAATCAACGTACCCTAAGTACGCCTCAATCGCGGGGGGGGCTCGTGCCTCGATCTTCACTTTTTTTGCTCGGTCTGCCAACTTCTTCGACAAGCTGAGACCTGGACTTGTCAAGGCCCAAGAACTTGTGTTAAAATTTAATTTGTTCTGATGCAATGATTTGAAATGGAGGTGAAAATTTGTTAAAAACCATCCTGTTCATCCTGGAGGTCATCGTGTCTCTGGGTCTCATCTCCACCATCATTCTGCAATCGGGCAAAAGCGCCGGTCTGTCGGGTAGTATTGCTGGAGGCAGCCAGGCCATTTTTGGCGGCAAGAAGAAAGGTCTGGATGAACTGTTAAGCCGTATTACCGCCTGGTTGGCTGTAGTTTTTATGGTTTTAACGCTGGTTCTTGCGGTGATGCGTTAGCCCGCTCAGTTTTAGTAAGGTATTTAAGCAGGTGCCACAGGCGCCTGCTTTTATTATATAATGACATCAATATCACCAGCAGCGAGAGCCATATGGCCCTGACTGAGACCAGGGAAGGATTACCTATGAAAAAACAGGTTGCAGAACAGTCATTTGAATTGCAGGGCGATGGTAATGCAGCCTTGCTTTTTTTACACGGTTTTACCGGGACGCCTTCGGAGATTTACCCCACCGCGGCTTTGGTCAATCAGCAAAGCGGGTGCACAGTCAGCGGAATTGTCTTGCCGGGCCACGGAACCACCCCCGAAGACCTGGACAACACCTCCTGGCGCGATTGGACCGCAGCCGTGGAAGACGAACTGAACCGGCTGTCGACCATGCATCAGCATCTATTTGTAGCCGGATTGTCGATGGGAGGACTGCTCTCATTTTATGCCGCCATACAACGGGAAGATATCAAAGGGGCTGTCAGCATCAACGCCCCGGTTTTTACCAGGAACCCGCTGACCACCTCGTTTTTTGTATCCGCCCTCACCCCGTTATTAGGTTTGGTTAAGCCTTATTACCCCAAAAATGATATAGACATTGGTCTGGAGCTGGAAAAGCAAGGCAGGCAGGCTTACCATTGTTATCCGGTAAAATCCTTTCGCAGCATGTTGCATCTGCGCAAATTGGTTTTGTCCGGATTGAGTTCTGTCACATGCCCGGCCCTGGTAATGCAGAGCCTGCAGGATGAAGTTGTTAATGCGAGCAGCGGACGGCATTTGGTGAACAGGCTAAAACGAACTCAGGTCAGCTATCAGGAGCTGGAACATTCAACCCATGTCGCTACGATGGGGGACGAGATGGAAGCGATCGCCGCGTCTATCAGCCGGTTCATCGACGAAGCCGTGCAGGAAAAAGGAGACTAGAAAATGGATAGAACAGAAGCTTTACAATTGCTGAAAGAACACGTCAAATCAGAAAACCTCTTCAACCATTCCCTGGCGGTGGAAGCCATTATGCGCGGATTGGCTCAGCACCTGGAAGAAGATGTGGAGAGATTCGGTCTGGCAGGACTGCTTCACGATATAGATTATGATCAGACCGCCGACGAGCCTATGCGGCATTCGGCCGTGGGCGCGGCCATGCTGGAAGAAATCGGCCTGCCTGAAGACTTGTGCTATGCGGTCAAAGTGCATAATGAGGCCCACGGATTGCCGCGGCGCTCGGTTCTGGATCACGCGTTATATGCAGCCGATCCTGCCAGCGGTTTTATAACCGCAGCCGCGCTTATAAGACCTGACAAACAACTGGCCGCAGTGGAATTGAAATCGCTGCGCAAACGCTTTAAAGAGAAATCCTTTGCCCGGGGCGCCAATCGCGAGCAGATGGCTTGCTGTTCAGAGCTGGGTATGGATTTGGATACCTTCCTGGAGGTTGCTCTGCAGAGCATGAAAAAGATCGCTGACGAAATCGGCCTATAGGGTAAAAAAGCGGCGATTAAAGGAAATACTATTAAAATCAGACCAACCTTAAGGAGGATTAAATGGTCAATAAAGAAACTCTATTGGAGTATATGCGGCAGGACAGTTATCGCCCTTTGAGCTACCGCGAACTCTTATCGGTATTCGAAATCGATAATGATGAGGAGATCAAATTCAGCAAATTACTGGGCCGCCTGGAAAAAGCGGGCGAAATCTTGAAAACCCGTAAAAATAGATATGGCTTGCCCGAAATGATGAAGCTGGTCAAAGGGGTTATACGACTCAGCCAGCGAGGCTACGGTATTTTAGTGCCCGATGAGCCGGGACGGCCTGAGGTATTCGTCTACGGGAAAAACCTCAACGGGGCCATGCACAATGACAGGGTCATGGTGCGCCTCATTCACAGCCACCATGGCGGAGAGCGCCCCGAAGGAGAAGTGATCCGGGCCATCGAGCGGGTCAACAAAACCCTGGTGGGGGTTTACGAAAAAGGCAAGCATGTCATTCAGGTGATCCCTGATGACCCGCGCCAGATTTATCCCGTCTATGTAAATCGCTCCCGCAAACTAAAGGTCAATAACGGGGACCGGGTAGTGGTGGCTATAACCAGCTGGCCGGATAAGAACAAATTCCCGGAAGGGCGTATTATTGAAGTTCTGGGCAATGCCGGTGAACCCGGACTGGATGTGGAGGTAGTCATCCGCAAACATAACCTCAGGGTGGACTTCGCCCCTGCGGTAATAAAAGAAGCTCAGGCCGCGGCCCGGCCGGTCAGTGCCGAAGAAAGCAAAAAACGCCGCGATTTGCGCGATGTGAAGATGGTCACCGTCGACGGTGAGGATGCCAAAGACCTGGATGACGCAGTTTCCATCTGCCGCATCGTCAACGGGTTCCGCCTGGGGGTGCATATCGCCGATGTTTCTCATTATGTCAGAGAAGACAGCAAATTGGACAGAGAGGCCTGTGCGCGGGGAACCAGCGTCTATCTGGTGGATAAGGTCTTGCCCATGCTGCCCCGGGAGCTTTCCAACGATATCTGCAGCCTTAACAGCGGAGTTGATCGTCTGGCAGTAAGCTGTATCATGGACATCAATTTCAACGGTGAAGTCGTTAATTATGAACTGTGCAAATCGGTGATCCGGGTCAAAGAACGCATGACCTACACCGCGGTGAACCGGATCCTGCTGGAAGATGACCCTGAATTGAAGGCGCGCTACCGGGATTTGGTGGAGGACTTTCATTTGATGAAGGATCTGTCCGATATAATCAGGACTGCCCGGCTCAAGCGCGGGGTTCTGGATTTCGATTTTCCTGAAACCAAGATAATCACCGATGAAAAAGGGGTTCCGATTGACGTTAAAGTCCGTGAACAGGGACCAGGAGAGATGCTCATCGAAGACTTCATGATCAAGGCTAATGAGACCGTGGCCGAGCATCTTTATCGCCTGCAAATGCCTTTGCTTTACAGGGTTCATGAGAAACCGGATGAAGACGCTCTGATGAAGCTTAATCGGGTTCTGGGGGTGTTCGGACACAAGGTGGCGGGCGAAAAACTGGAGCCAATGACATTCCAGCACATCTTAGCTGACATCAAAGGCCGCCCCGAAGAGCAGATGGTATCATTGATGGTCCTGCGCTCCATGAAGCATGCCCGTTATCTTCCCCAAGCCTTAGGGCATTTCGGTCTGGCCTCGCGTTTTTACTGCCACTTTACCAGTCCCATCCGGCGTTATCCGGACCTGATCGTGCACCGGGTCTTGAGCCATGTCCTGGACGGCAGCATGAATGAACGCCGCCGCGCCGCCCTGGATAGTAAAATGAGCTTTTACGGGGAGCATTCCACTTTTCAGGAGATCAAAGCTGAAGAAGCGGAGCGCGACCTGGTCAACATAAAGAAAGCCCAGTTTATGCAGCAGTTTCTGGGCGAAGAGTTCACTGCCCGGGTGTCTTCGGTCAATTCTTTCGGCATTTTTGTAGCCCTGGACAACAGTATCGAGGGTCTGGTGCACATCTCCAGCATCACCGATGACTACTATGAATTCAATGACCGCAGCTACACGCTGCGCGGCATCCATACCGGGAAGACCTTCGCCATCGGCGATGAAGTCAAAGTGAAACTGGTGCGTGTGGAAGTGAATGAAGCCAAGATAGATTTCGAACTGCTGGATGAGCCGGCTGAGGCAGAGGGGGCCGCTGTAAAGAAAAAAACCGCTTTGAAATCCAAAGGGAACAAGGGAAATAGACGCAACAAAGGCAGCCGTACCAAAGCCGGAGTTTAGAAGCAGTTGCGCTTAAAAGGATATAAGTAACGTTTATAGAATTAAATGGAGAAAGAAATTAATCCTTGACAGCATATTTCGCTTGTGTACAATAAGANNCGGGTGCCCGCAAGGGAGAATAGGGAACCGGGTGAGATTCCCGGACGGACCCGCCACTGTAAAGGTTAGCAGTTGCCAGAACCACTCCGTCAAGGGGGAAGGGGCAATAACGCGATGATCCTGAGTCAGGAGACCTGCCCGAAAATGCTTAGATAGGGATGATGGTAAAGTCCACGCTAATATTAGCGTGGACTTTAATTTTATAAGTAGATTTTTCCGGGTGCCCGCAAGGGAGAATAG
>NZ_DIPG01000020.1:6644-12850 GCF_002426325.1 Syntrophomonas sp. UBA5494
TGTAAAGGTTAGCAGTTGCCAGAGAACCACTCCGTCAAGGGGGAAGGGGGCAATAACGCGATGATCCTGAGTCAGGAGACCTGCCCGAAAAATGCTTAGATAGGGATGATGGTAAAATCCACGCTACGACTGGCGTGGATTTTTTGTTTCAAGGGATAAATTCTTGCCACGGTAAGGATTCCCCGCCAGCTTAAAACAAAAGGAGGAGATTGTTTTGACCCAATTGAGCAAAGCCGTAAAGGGGATTATCAGCCCTGAAATGGCGCAAGTGGCTAAGAGCGAAAGAGTTGCACCGGAATTTATCAGACAGGGAGTGGCTGCAGGCACCATCGTTATACCTCATAATATCCGGCACCGCAATGGTGCCTCCATTGGTATTGGCAGTGGACTCAGAACCAAGGTAAGTGCCAGCGTCGGAGTTTATGCGGATACGGATAGCATCGACACTGAGGTTGCCAAGATTAAGGCGGCCCTTGAGGCGGGAACAGATTCCATCATGGACCTTAGCGTAAAGGGCGATATCGATGCCATGCGCCGGGAAAACCTGGCCGCTGCATCTACGCCGTTGGGGACCCTGCCATATTACCAGGCTGTGTCTGAGGCTGCCCAAAAATACGGCACCGCTTTAAAGATGGATGTTGAAGCGCTGTTTGATGTAATTGAACGTCAGGCTGCTGATGGAGTCGACTTCCTGGCGTTGCATTGCGGCACCACCATGAGCATTGTGGAGCGGCTCAAAAAAGAGAACCGTCTTGATCCTCTGGTCAGTTACGGGGGGTCTCACCTGATTGGTTGGATGCTGCATAATCACAGGGAAAATCCCTTGTATGAATACTATGACCGGGTTCTTGAGATTGCCCGCAGATACGATGTAACCCTCAGCATCGCCGATGGGATGCGGCCTGGCTGCCTGGCCGACTCCCTGGACGGCGCCCAGGTGCAAGAGCTGGTGGTGATGGGAGAATTGGTACGGAGAGCCAGAGAAGCAGGCGTTCAAGTAATGGTCAAAGGCCCGGGCCATGTCCCCCTGAACCAGTTAAAGGCTACCATTGTTCTACAGAAGAGCCTGTGTAAAGGGGCGCCATATTTTGTATTCGGCCCGGTGGTCACAGATATTGCCGCCGGATACGACCACATCAGCGCCGCTATCGGCGGGGCTGTCAGCGCCTGGGCGGGCGCTGAATTTATCTGCTATGTGACTGCATCTGAACACATAGGCCTGCCTGATGCCGACCAGGTCCGGGAGGGAGTGGTGGCCGCCCGCATCGCAGCCCATGCGGCTGATGTAGCCAAAGGTTTGCGGGGAGCTGCCGATTGGGATTTCGAACTCTCCAAGGCCCGAAAGGATTTGGATTGGCCTAAACAGATCGCCCTGTCTATAGACCCCAAAAGGGCTGAATATATGAGAAAAACGAGAAGCGATGACACCGTGACAGGATGCGCGATGTGCGGCAAATACTGCGCGATGGAAGTCGTATCCAGGTATTTGGGTGTTTCCAAGGTGAGCTGTTAAGCAGAAAGGGTGATCTAAATGACTCAAGTATTGGCTGCCCGTGCGGGCAGAGTTACTCCGGAGATGGAAATGGTAGCCGCTCAAGAAAATCTAGATGTACAGGCTGTCCGTGAGGGCGTTGCCGCCGGCAGGATCGTGATTCCCAGAAACATCAAGCGCAAGGATTTTCAATATTGCGGCATCGGAGAGGGGCTGCGTATCAAAGTGAATGCTCTGATCGGCACCTCCAGCGACATCGAGGATGTGGCCATGGAGGAGCGCAAATTGGCTTTCGTAGAAGCGGCAGAGTGTGATGCGTTGATGGATTTGAGCACCGGCGGGGACATAGACGGGATGAGGCGTCTGGTACTGGATAAAGCCAACATTGCCGTTGGCAGTGTACCGATTTATCAGGCGGCCATTGAAGCCATCGATAGACGGGGCAGTATCGTGGGCATGACCGCGGAGGACATGCTCGAGGCCATAGAAAAACAGGCCGCCGACGGTGTAGACTTTATGGCCATTCATAGCGCTTTAAACTTCGATGTTATCAGGCGGCTTCAGAACATGGGCCGGGTTACCGATGTTGTCAGCCGGGGCGGCGCTTTCCTGACCGGCTGGATGCTCCACAACAAAAAAGAAAACCCTTTATACGAACAATTTAACCGCTTGCTGGAGATCCTCAAAAAGTATGATGTGACCTTGAGCCTGGGAGACGCTATCCGCCCTGGTTCTACAGCTGATTCCCTCGACGGAGCGCAGCTGCAGGGACTGATAGTGGCCGGGGAACTGGTGGCCAGAGCCCAGGCGGCCGGGGTTCAAGTGATGGTGGAAGGCCCCGGACACGTGCCCATGAATCACGTAGAGGCCACGGTGCTGCTGCAGAAGCGATTGTGCAACAGAGCCCCCTACTTCATCCTGGGCACATTAGCCACCGACGTAGCGCCGGGCTACGACCATATCACCTCGGCCATAGGCGGAGCCCTGGCAGGTGCGGTTGGGGCTGATTTCCTGTGCTATGTGACACCGGCCGAGCATTTAGGGCTGCCTACTGAAGAAGATGTAAAAGCAGGGGTAATCGCGGCTCGTATTGCAGCCCATGCCGCCGATCTGGCCCGGGGGAACCGGCAGGCCTGGGAGCGGGATCGGCAAATGGCGCAGGCCCGGGTGGATTCCGATTTGGACCGGCAGATCAGCCTATCCATAGATCCGGAGCAAACCCGGTCAGCTTTCGGCGCCAGGGATGATAGGCATGACTGTGCGGTTTGCGGGGCCGACTGTGCCGCTCAGGTTGCGGCTAAATATTTTGGCATAGCTTAGAGCCGGTATGGCCGGCAGTGCTGCGATTGGAGGGGTAGGCGGTGGAGTTTTTACTGGCGTTGCAGTTTCTGACCAAAGCGACTATAACCATTCCCGGCCCGGTGGAAGAAAAAAGCCTCGCCCGGGCGATGGCTTACTTCCCCTTAGTTGGAGCGCTTCTGGGATTATCTGCGGCCGTTCTTTACGACTTGTGCCGTTATGCCTGGTCTGTTCAAGTATGTGATCTCATTGTCATTGCCTATCTGGTAATCATAACCGGAAACCTGCATGGAGACGCGGTGATGGACACGGCTGATGGGATTTTCAGCGGAAGGACGCGTGAGGGTATCTTGGAGATCATGAAGGACAGCCGGGCGGGAGCGCATGGTGTAATGGCATGCTGCCTGCTGATATTGGCCAAGTTTGTGCTTCTGGGGCAAATAGCCCCGGCGGGAAAAGCAGCCGCCCTGGTTCTTATGCCGCTTCTGGGCCGCTGGGCTCAGGTCTATGGCGCCGCGGTATATCAATATGCCCGGACAGGCGGGGGTACAGGAAGGTTTACCGAATATGTGGGGCTGCGCGAGATATTCTGGGCCTCAGCAACCATCCTGGCCGCAGTCTTTGCCGTACTGGGCCGGTATATGACAGGTCAGCCTGACGGCGGAGCAGCGGCGGCGGTCGCAAAGGGCGTCATGCTGCTCGGCGTTGTTTGGGCCGGCACATTCGGCCTGGGACGGTATATATCAGGCAAGATCGGCGGTATGACCGGAGATGCCCTGGGCTCCATGAGTGAATGTATTGAGGTTTTGACGCTGCAGATATTATCCATAATGCTGGCAGATTAAAAAATAAAGACCGCAAGCACGACCAGGGAGCGTCTCCCGCTGCCCCGGGGGTTTAAGAAGAGAGGAGGCAAGCCAAATGGGATTAAAACTGGAAGAAGTAATTAGCCGTATTGAACCGGTGAGCGAGGAATGGGCTGTAAAGGCAAGAAAGCATCTCGATAACCTGGCGATTCCGCAAGGCAGTCTGGGGGAGTTATTGAACCTGGCCGAGCAGCTGGCTGCTATCAAAATGACCTTGAAGCCTTCAGTGCGAAAAAAAACGGTGGTCACTATGGCAGGAGACCACGGAGTGACGGAGGAAGGGGTCAGTCTTTTTCCCCGGGAAGTCACGCCCCAGATGGTGGCCAATTTTGTAGCCGGTGGAGCGGCCATCAATGTGCTGGGCGAGGCGGCGGGCGCCCAGGTAGTCGTGGTGGATATGGGCGTGGCCGCCGATCTCAGCGAATTAGTGGAAAAAGGTCAAATCCTTTCCTATAAGGCGGGGTATGGAACCAGAAATATGACCAGGGGCCCCGCAATGACCCGTGAAGAGGCCAAAATGGTATTAGAAGCCGGCATCGATATTGCCGGCCGCTTGGTTGGGGAAGGGGTTGAACTGTTGGCCACCGGAGACATGGGTATCGGCAACACCACCCCCAGCAGCGCCATACTGGCTGCTTTTACAGGTTGTTCCGTTTGTGACGTGACCGGCCGGGGTACCGGACTTGGCGACGATGCTTTAAGAAACAAAATCCGGGTTATTGAAAAGGCCTTAGTGGTAAACCAACCCGATGCCAATGACGCTGTGGATGTGCTGGCGAAAGTGGGGGGGTTTGAAATAGGGGGTATTGCCGGCCTTATTCTCGGCGCCGCTTACCATAGGGTCCCGGTTATCATAGATGGTTTTATATCCTCCGCCGGAGCTTTACTGGCTAAAAAACTGACCCCTGATTCTTGGGGATATATGATTGCTGCCCATCAATCCCTGGAATACGGACATCGTCTTATGCTCGAGGAACTGGGCCTTAAACCGCTCTTAAACCTGAATCTGAGGCTGGGGGAAGGGACCGGGGCGGCCCTGGCCATGAACATCGTAGAGTCGGCCGCACAAGTAATAGGCAAAATGCTTACCTTCGAGGATGCCGGGGTAAGCAGGAATACTGCGGGGGTGATCGCATAATGACTTCCTTAGCCTTTATTAATCATGATCCTCAGGATGCCGGTCCTCAGTATCTGGAGGACCTGGCTACGGGGTATTGGTTCTCGGAAGTGCTGTTTCATGCGGTTGAAATGGAAATCTTTACTTTCCTTGAACCTGATGGAAAACCTCTTGAAGAAATTGCCGCGAAGTTCAACCTGAGCGCAGGTGCTATAAAGCGGTTCTTACAGGCCCTCGGTGCGATGGGATTGATAAATTGTCAGGGGAGTAACTGTTGCAATACCAAAATGTCCAGTAAATACCTGGTTCTGCATTCCCGGTATTATCAGGGAGATTCCATTCTATGGCGGAAGCAGCTCACTGCCAGCTGGCAAGGCCTTAGCAAATGCCTCCGAAAAGGGGGGAGAGTGGATTTTGGCTCAGACCAGCCGGATCAACGACGGGATAGAATAAGAAAATATATCAAGGCCATGGATCGAGTGGCCAGGACTAAAGTTGAGGAGCTGCTTGCCATTTTCGAAGGTCTAAACATGGAGGGCGAGATTCTCGACGTAGGCGCTGGTTCCGGGGCCGTTGCCGCCGGTTTTCTTGAAAAATTTACCGCCATGAAGGCTACTCTTATGGATCTCCCCGAAGTGCTGGAATACACTCGGGAGTTAATGGCGTCCCGGCAATGGGGAGGCAGGATCGACTATTGTGAGGCCAATGTTCTGGAAACATGGCCGGTAGATAAGGAAAGCTATTACCTGGTAATTCTCTCCAACATCATTCACGCCTATTCAGAAGCAGAGGCCGCTGTCCTTTTGGATAGGGCCGCCGAATGTCTAAAACCCGGAGGATTGCTATTAATCCACGATTTCTTCCTGGAACACTATCCTTTAAAGGCAGCTCTTTTCGATTTAAATATGTTCATCAATACCTACAATGGAAAAGTCTTCTCCTCAAAATGGGCTATAAAAGAACTCGATGGCCTGAAACTATACGCAACCGGGCTTATTCCCTTAGCCACAGATACGGCGGTAATCCTGGCAGCAAAAGATAAAAAGATACTGACCAGACTATCGCTGGATAGATCAACTTTTTCCTCTGAATAAGACTACCGGCACAAAGGTTAACCAGGTGGCATACAAAACGGTAAGCGTAAAGTGCAAGGCAGGGCAGGTTATGCAAGCCGCTTCCCTACATTTTGCCGGGTTTTCCAAAAAGGAAATATAACAATTATGTCGAATGGTTGATGTATAAAATCGAATAATGCTGTGTTCGGTTTTCGAGTTACTGTACCTAAAGATAAACCATGGACAGTTGACCGACAGGGTATAGCGGGAAACGGCTATGCCTCCCGATGCGGAAAGGAAACTAGACCAGTGCCACTATGTCCAGGCCTTATTTGTGGTGCTTAGTCAGTTGTTTTCTGCAACTGACTTTTATTATT
>NZ_DIPG01000020.1:13158-19926 GCF_002426325.1 Syntrophomonas sp. UBA5494
TGTTTTTCCATGTGGACGGGGAACACCCGCATACCTATTGAAGTGATCATGGCAGATGATCAGGTGGAACGGGAGAAACGTAATGACGCCATTGTAAAGCCTTTGCAAAAGCTCCAGGCAGGCACTCTGTACAGAATTGAAATAGCTCCCAATATGGAGTCTAAAAGCGGGGTTACTTTAGGCCAAAAGGCTACGGTTACCTTTACCACAGCCGGTGCCGCAGCAGGTGAACAGCCGGTTCAGCAGACTGGAGAGCTGGCATCGTCACCCTCAGCTACACCACCCACAAACCCGCAAGCGGCTGCTCCTTCAGAATCATCTCCTTCTGGGACCGTTGAGGGCAGCCCGCCGGACATGACCCAACAGGAAACAGAATCCGGAACTGTTGCTACGGCAGGACAAGAGCAGGTTCAGCCAGGCCAGCAAGATGTTGCCGAACAGAAGGAATATAGGAACAAGCGAATTGCCGTCGACCTGGTTATCGTCGCTGTCGCCGGGCTGGGGGCCTGGTGGTTTTACAGAAAACGCCGCGGCCTCTAATGAGTTGCCATATTAGATTCAGTGTTAGTGACGCTGCCTGATCATTGCCGCAATAAATATAACAAAGCGTGTTGGGGTGAGTTGTGACGAAAAAGATATGGATGTTTTTGCTCTTTATTGCGGCACCTTTCCTGGTAATCCTGGTTTCATTGTTAATCGGCCGCTATCCGGTTGATATTGCCACCGTTATAAACATACTAGGCTGCCGTATTACCATGCAGCCTTGCTATATCGAAGATATTTATCAGACCGTAGTTTGGGATATCCGTCTGCCCCGGGCCATTTTGGGGGCTATGGTGGGTGGCTGTTTGGCTATTAGCGGGGCGGCTTTTCAGGGATTGTTTCGTAATCCCCTGGTCAGTTCGGGTATCTTAGGGGTCAGTTCTGGGGCCGGGTTTGGGGCCGCACTGGCCATAATCCTTTTTCATAAGGTGGCAGCTATTTACACCTGTGCGTTTGCCTTTGGAATTTTTGCGGTAATTTTAAGCTATTTCATAAGCAAGGTATATAATGGCACTCCCACTATCATGCTGGTTCTGGGTGGAGTGATCGTGTCATCGGTGTTTTCAGCCCTGCTCTCCCTGGCCAAATACCTGGCCGATCCCATGAATGAACTGCCCGCCATCGTCTTCTGGCTGATGGGCAGCCTAGCCTCCGCGCGCTATAGTGATATCATGATAGCCGGTATTCCTATGCTGGTTGGAGTGGGCGGAATAATTCTGATCAGGTGGAGGATAAACGTTTTATCAATGGGTGACCGGGAGGCTCATTCCTTGGGAATAAATACCACATTAAACAAAGGGATAGTCATAGCCTGTGCCACACTAGCCACTGCTGGAGCGGTTTGCGTTAGCGGTATAATCGGCTGGGTCGGTCTGGTAATTCCTCATATAGGGCGTATGCTGGTAGGCAATGACAACCGCGTCCTAATTCCGGTGAGCTTTTCATTAGGGGCTACATTTCTGGTTATCGTGGATGATTTTGGCAGAATCCTAACCGGCTCCGAAATACCTCTGGGTATACTCACCGCCATTTTGGGAGGACCTTTCTTTGTCTACTTGTTAAAGAAGACCAAAGGAGGTGGCTGGTAAGATGGCGCCATTGCTGGAGGTCAGGGATGTAAGTTTCAGATATCCCCAGGCACTCATCCTGGATAAGATAAGCTTCAATATTAACCCGGGAGAGATATTCTGCTTGCTGGGGCCTAACGGCTGCGGTAAAACCACACTTCTGGATTGTATTTTGGGCTGGCTCAAGCCGTATGCAGGCCAGGTTTTAATAAACGGCAGCCCCATCGATAATATGGCCGCACCTCAGATTGCCAGGCAAGTAGCTTATGTACCCCAAATGCACCAAAAAACCTTTCCCTATCTGGTGCGGGATATTGTCCTTATGGGGCGGGCTTCTTTTATTGGCCCGTTTGATGTGCCTTCAGAGGAAGATGTGGCCATCGCGGAAAAGGCTCTGGATATGGTGGGAGTTTCCAGGCTGAAGGATCGTCCCTATACGCAGCTGAGCGGCGGAGAGGGTCAGCTGGTGATGGTGGCCCGGGCGCTGGCACAGAACAGCCCGTTGATAATAATGGATGAACCCACTGCCCATTTGGATTACAGACACGAACTGATAATACTGGAAACGGTAGTTGAACTAGTCAAGCAGACCGGCCTGGCAGTCCTGATGGCGACACATGTACCCAATCACGGCTATTATTTTGAAAACCAGGGGATCAAAACCCGAGCCGCACTGGTGAAGGATAAGCAGATCATGGCCTTGGGAAAACCATCCGAGGTATTATCCGAGCAAAATCTGGGCGAGCTTTACAGCATAAGAACCCGCATCATAAACTGCGGACTTGATGATGGGGGGCATTTAAAACAGGTAGTGCCCATATGTACAATTAACTCAGAAAGTTAAGGGGGGTATAGCGTTGACCACATCAAGAGCCACGCAGCGGCTAAAGCAATGGCGCAGGATCAGCCTGGTATTACTGCTGTTGTTCTTAGCGCTGGCGGCAGCGGGTTGCAGCGGTAAGGCCGTAGACACTTCACCGGCTGAAAAACCGACTCAGATTATCACTGACAGTATTGGCAGGCAGGTAGAAGTACCGATTAATCCAGAGCGTATCGCCTGCCTGTGCCCGGAAGCAGGCTATGCCATAGCCATGTATGGCAAGGCAGGCACTATAGTGGCGACCTCAGGCGGAATGCAGCGAGATATCCTGTTAGTAGAAATGTTTCCCCACCTCAAGGGTTTGCCAGTACCCAAAAGCAATGAAGTAATAAATATCGAAGAATTACTGAGCAGCAAAGCGGAGCTGGTCTTTGTCAAAGGCGATACCACCAGCAATGAAGCCGAAATGGATAAATTAAAAAAGGTCAATATACCGGTGATTGCCCTGCAGTACGGCAATATGGCCGAACAACAATACGCCATGCAAATGATAGCCAAAATCCTGGGCACTGAAGCTGAAGGTCAGCGCTACACCGAGTTTTATCAGCAGACCGTTGCCGAGGTGCAGAAACGGGTTACGGCTGTCCCAGACAAGGACAGAGTCACACTCTATCATTCCACGGCCGAAGCCACCCGCACCGACACCGCCGATAGTCTGGCCGCGGATTGGACCAGGGCGGCCGGGATTACCAACGTGTCAGTGGGCCAGAGTCTGAAGTTCAGCGATGGCAATCATTATGCCAGCCTGGAACAGATACTCTTGTGGAATCCCGACTATATATTGGTTAACGACCCCAACCTGGTGGGATATATTATGGAGCATGAACACTGGCGGCCGCTGCAGGCGGTAAAAAATAACCGGGTTTTGCCGCTGCCCATCGGCATTTCCCGCTGGGGTCATACCTCTTCCCTGGAGACCCCCCTGGCGGTTTTGTGGACAGCAAAACTGGCCTATCCCGAGCTATTCAAAGATTGGGACATGGTCAAAGCGACCCAGGATTTTTATCAGGAGTTCTTTGACTGGCAGTTAGATCAGGCTACCGTCGATAAAATGCTGAAAGGCACGGGCATGCGGGCGGCCAAGAGCTAGATAACCGTGGCATGAAACTGCGGTAGAGCATAGTAATATATTTTTTAAGGCAGGTGAGTAAGGAAACAGTATTAAAGAATTATTAAAACGCGGGAGGTATTATCAATGAATTGCAAAGTTTATCGAAAGTCCACCACAGTACTTATGATGATTCTATTCTTGACGATGGCTGTAGTCGGCAATGTGTCCTCGGCATATGGCCAGGACATGAGTGTAGAATTGTTGTCTCCGGCGGCAACAGCCGTGAGTGGTGATGGCGATGCGGTTGTATTTCAGGTTAATGAAGCTTTAGAGAGTGAAAATATTGTCTTTCAGTGGAATTTCGGCAAAGGCCTGGATAATAATTTGGAGGCCAGTAAAGGCCTGGTTACCCTGGCTGCAGCAGGAGGCGAACCTATCAGTCTGGATATTGCTCAGGATTTCACCTATACTGAGCAGGAACAGCCTAAACTTAAACAATTGGAGCTTAATCTGCAGAATACTGACCTGGAACCGGGTGACTATACCGTTACTTTAGGCGCTGCCATACAGGCTAATAACGGCGATACTCTGGGGAAGGATTATGTATGGCGGTTCAGCGTTGCCGAGGCAGCTGCAGAAAAACCGGCTGCAAATCCTCCTGCCTGGCCCGAGGGAGCGACACTGACTGCATCTGATATAACAGCTGACAGCTTAACCTTGACCTGGGTTGCTGCCAGCGATGCCACAGCTTATAAAGTATTTGTCGATGGTGTGGAAACCGCAACTGTCAATGATGGTGTTTCCATTGAACTGAACGATTTAAAGGCCGGGACTTCCTATATCTTTAAAGTTGAGGCCGGCAATGGCGAGGTCTGGACAGATGACGGTCCCAGTGCAACTGTTGCTACTGCCGAGGCGGAGGCAGCAGAGGCTCCGCAGCTAGTTACGGCTGAAATCAGTAATAAAGGCGATATAAGTATAACTTTTGACCAAGCCATGGCTGATCCTGCCGGAACCGAAGCACAGTTTGCAGTGACTGTCGATGAAGCCCCGGTTGCGGTCACTGCTGTGGAAAACACCAACACCCCGGAAAAGATCAAATTAGTTCTGCAAACCAAAGCAGTGCAGGGACAAGTGGCTGCTATAACCTATACTAAAGGCGATGACGAAGCGCAACAGGTTAAGTCCTTGGAAGGCAGCGCGGTGGAGAGTTTTACCTACCGGATTGGTGAGGCAGAACCCCCGGCGGAACCACAAATTCCACAGCTTACTGATATCAACGGACACTGGGCGCAGGACAACATTGAGCAGTTAGTGGCTATGGGCGCTATAACCGGCTATATAGATGGTACTTTTGGGCCGGATAAAGGCATCACCCGGGCTGAGTTTGTCACTGTTCTGGTCAAGGCTTTTAAGCTGGAGGCTGAATCAGAGAAGACCTTTGCAGACACCGCCAATCACTGGGCCAAAAAGGAGATAGCTATCGCTAATGCTCTGGGTATAGTTACCGGATACGATGCCAATACCTTTGGGCCGGACGACAGCATCACCCGCGAGCAGATGGCAGTCATGGTAGTGAAAGCCGCCAAGCTGACACCAGAGACTGGAAGCACAACCTTTGCAGACAACAGTCAGATTTCGGCATGGGCTGTAGATGCGGTCGCCACCGCCTTCAACAATCAGCTAATCAACGGCTACGAAGACAACACCTACCGGCCCGGCAAGGGAGCCAGCAGGGCTGAAGCTGTGACCGTTATTTTGAACGCTTTGAAAAAAACGGCATAACATACCTCGAATCGCAGAGACCCTCCGGATAAACTGGGGGGTCTTTGCGATAGGGTATTTATGGCAATGCAGTATTATTATGGGCAATTATTGCTTGAAAATGGAATTTAAGCTATAATAATTGAGACTATATTGCGAGCCTTAAAAGCCCTGGCCTTGGACTCCGGTATCCGAGGTGAGGGTATAATTTTAGTAATTGGTCTTGCTCAAATGAGGTAGAGGTATAACATGGCAAAAAAGCACGGCGGAATCAAGCCGGTAGTGGATAATCGCAAAGCGCGCTTTAATTATCATATTAAAGAAACCTTTGAATGTGGACTGGTCCTGGCAGGCACCGAGGTGAAGTCGCTGCGTATGGGCAGGGGCAATCTGCAGGATGCCTACGCTACAGTAAAAGACGGGGAGGTGTGGGTCAACAATTTTCATATCAGTCCCTATGATAAAGCCAACCGCTTTAATCACGACCCCTTAAGGCCTAAGAAGCTATTATTGCACCGTCGTGAGATTAATAGATTGCAGGGCTTTCAACGGGAAAAAGGCTATGCTTTGATTCCTTTGAAAGTATTCTTTAGAAATGGTCTGGCCAAAATGGACCTGGCTGTGGGAGTAGGCAAAAAGCTATATGACAAACGCGAGGACATCGCGGAGCGGGATGCTCGGCGCAACATCCAACAGGTGATCAAATCAAGAATGCAGACTTAATGGAGATAGGGGATGAAACCACATGATCACAGTAAGGCCCGAAATGCCTGGAGATGAAGACGCCATACGTCAGGTGAACTTACTCGCCTTTGGCCGTGATGTAGAAGGGAAACTGGTTGATTTAATCCGCGGGTCGCGGTTTTATGTACCTGGATTATCGGTGGTGGCAGTAGACGGTAATACTATTGTTGGGCACATTTTAATGAGTGCCGCTATGCTGGTAAGCAGTCATGATGTGATGTCAATCCTGGCCCTGGCGCCTATGTCAGTGCTCCCCGAGTACCAGGGGAGAGGCATTGGTACTGAAATGGTTCGATTCGCATTAGAGCGCGCGAAAAGTTCGCTTTTTCCAGCCGTGGTAGTCCTGGGGCATCCTGAGTATTATCCGCGTTTTGGTTTTGTCAAGGCATCTGACAAGGGAATATATGCACCATTTACCATACCGGATGAGGTTTATATGGTTTTGGAACTTATACCCAACGTCCTTGATAACGTGACCGGCACAGTGCGTTATCCGCCCTGTTTCGCTGATCTTTAGGTTGTTAAAGCGGGGTTGACAAAGAGCCTTTTAGGGTTTAATATTGCATGTGCGATGAGCATATTATTTACAAGGGGGCGTACTGGTTTCGACGGGGGAATAGATGGGTTGAGTAGCGAGCCGAGTTGTCGCCAGCTCGATAAAAAGGCGAAAAAACAATAACTGCCGAAGATAACTTCGCACTAGCCGCTTAAGCGGCTCG
>NZ_DIPG01000020.1:20031-43621 GCF_002426325.1 Syntrophomonas sp. UBA5494
AGATTTCCTAACGGTCTGGTGCAGGGCGTCACTTAGTTAGGGTACCCTGAAGCCTTCTTCCTCGAGGGGCTTTAAGGGGAAACTAATCGGGGATAGCGCAAAGGAAGCCTGTCTGCGGGCGTCCCGCGGGCGAAGCACAAACCGCAGACTGCGCTCGGAGAGACTCTTCTGGTCTTTCTTTCGGACGGGGGTTCGACTCCCCCCGCCTCCACCAGATTATCTACCATCTATTGATAAAAAGTATTTTATCGGTGGGTGGTTTTAGTATTAAAGTTAAATCTCGAATTTAGGCCATTCCTTCGTTTTGCAGGAGTGGCATTTTTCATTTTGTAGTAGGTTGTTTTGGAGATGATAAGAAATAACCGCTGCATTTTTCCGCGGTGTTGGAATGGGTAATCGTTAAAAGATAGCGGGGTGTGCATTTGAGAGGATAATCGTTGAAAGATAAAGGTAATAGTTAAAAGATTGTGTGAAGACGTTCTCACTTAATAGAGTTTCATAAGTAATGATAGTTGTGCTCTCTTAAATTCACATACAACGGACTTTTTCCATCGTTTTCTCTCAGCCATTCATAGTATCCACTTATTTCTGGTCCCCCTATATTAATTGCTAATTCTATACCCCATATAGCTAATACGAGATAGTACTCGGTTCGTTTCGTCAGTAGGATATCAAACTCATTCATAATTTGATATAATCGACCAGTCTCACTATCAAATTCAGGAATATTCTTATCGTATATCTGACGTATGCTACATGGCCAGTTTGCAATCTTCCCATAGCGCGCATGATTCCGGAGGTCGTCAAGCTGAATTTCATCCACGAGGTATTCAAGGCCTTCTGGATGTTTAGAAAGCCTTAACGCTAATACTTCCAGCGCGATTTTACCTAAAAATCTAGATAGAATTAGTCCACCTGGTAGAATTGAAGCATCAAACTTTGGAATTATAACTCTTCCTTGATTACTTGGTAATACACCATCCTTAATCTCAAATACTAGCGGATACTGAGCTAACATCGAGCCGGGAAGTTCAGGTGGCCGTGACAGAGAGATCGGTGATAATCCTTGCTGGTCCATTAACAGCCCGTTTACTGTAGGAATACGGTCCTTTTTACTGAGAACACCTTCTTCAAAACGTAACCCCTTAATACTAATGTCTTCCAAAAAAGGCTTTTCAACTTCTCGAGACATATAATTGTTACATTTATCACAGACGATTCCCGGAATTAAGATGTGCGATTTATTACCCAAGGATTCAGGAATTATGTGTTCTTTACTTTTAGAATTAGTGGAATCACATTTACAAAAAATACAGCGCATCTTACTCCTTTCGCAAAATCAGTATATTATGATTCTAATTCCAATTTAAGCTGTTCTACCTGGACCTTATTTTTCACAAGGTACGAAAAACTCGAGTGTATTCGGACTTCATCATGTGAAATTAGTGCATATTCCCACGGCTTTACCTCGTATAGACACGTTATTCCACCTCCAGCTTTAATTGTTCTGGTTTCACCCGATTTTTCATCAGGTACATAAAACTGGATTGCAAGCGAACTTCATCATGTGATAGGAGCGAATACTCCCAAGGCTTTCCACCATTGTCAGCATTCCATTCACTGACTGCTCTACAATACTCCTGTGCAGCGATAGCTTTTTCTTTTACATTATCGCTATTTATTTCACTGGAGGCTTTCGTTTCCACCATGTATATCGCATCGCTGGTTTCGACGATAAAATCCGGCTCATACTTGTTTGCACCGCCCGGTCCATAATAGATATTAAACTGCTTCGGACTTGGACGTAGCCATTTCAATACTGCATTATCGTTTTCAAGGACGATTGCAAAGATTCGCTCCGTATTACTGTCGAACTTATATAGCGTATGACAAGCTTTTTTGAAACCTTTAAATACCTTTGTCTTAACCTCGGATGCCGGCATAACCGCACGCAGGTCATAAAGGTCATCCGACCTGAACTTGCCACCGAAGCTGGTTTCTATTCTGCTAAAAGGACGCATTCCGGAAGCACGATAGCTTATTTCCTCTTTGTAGAAATGCTGATTCATCTGTGCATAAATGATTTCGGCAAGGCTACGCTGACGGTCACGCATAACTTTTTCAGTTTCCTCTGGACTCAAGTACGACAAAAAGTGCTTCTTGGCATCTCCAACAAGAGAATATATGAGTCCCGAGCAAGTGCTATAATCCACATTATCATGGACGATGATATGACGCACAACCTCATTCTCGACAGTATCTGATTTTGGGAATAGTGCAAGATTCGTCTTATATTCGAATGTTTCTCCACCTTCCTGTAATTCCGTACCGATAAGAGTGTCATCGGATGGATGCCAGCTTAAGTTTCTGATATCAAGGGGGAAGTCATAAAAACCATGCTTCACTTCTGTAAACGGCTGCACAACCCCCTGCGGAATTGGGATGACTTTATCGGTAAGAGCCTGTACGCAAGTTTCAATGGCAGACTCGACAACCGCATTTAAATCTTCCGGCTTGAGTTCAAAAGTCGGAAACTGGCGTATTGTTTCACCGACAATGCTGGCACGAACCGTTTTCATGATTTCCTCGTCCTTTGTCGCATCAAAAGTCTTGACCTGCTTGCCGAGTTCAATCACGGTTTTGGAGGCAAGTTGTGCGACAAATTGCGCCACCTGGACAGTCTGCTCCGGTGTTTTATTTTCAATATAATTTGCACTTGCGGTTTCTCGGAGGGTGAAAGCAAGCTGCTCTGTGAAACTCTCAGCACGTGTTAATTCGTCATAGCTTGTAGGTAATTCTACAGTTTCCCTCTGATCATCGTAATCCGATTCTGTTGGATCGATATAGAACACGCGGCGAACAAGAGAATCTGGGTTGTTCGCAAGATTTACGATAGCTTCATAACGGTCATGGCTGACAATAGACAAGCGGTCTACTTCATCTACGCCTGTTCGCTGCCCATATGGCAAGCGGAGACCACGTCCGATAGTTTGCTCCGTGAGCGTCTCGGAAGCAGAAGCTCGCAAAGGGATAATGGTATAGAGATTAGTAACATCCCATCCTTCTTTAAGCATGTTTACATGTATTACAATTTCTATGCGGTTGTCCGGATTTTTAAGCGATAATAAGAGTTCGATATTTTCGTCCTTTTCTGCACCACGCTGGGTAGAGTTTATTTCTAATACTTTATCCTTATAATATCCACGGAAAAATTCAGGCGAAGTTAAATACTCCCTTATCTGGCGGGAATGCTCCGTGTCTTTGGCAACGACAAGAACAAATGGTTTGACAAGGGGTTTTCCTGTACTTCTGGAATACACGTCAAGACGGCTTTTCGTTTCCTCATGGAGACGGATACCGTCATTGAGTTTCTCACGGTCAAGCTGTTCTGCTGTATATTCTTCTGGCCGGAAGTCTTTTCTGGTGAAAACTGCCGGTACTTTAACATATAGTCCATCGTTTAATGCATGAGCAAGGGAGTATTCATAAACTACATTTTTAAAGTCTACTTTGCGAGCTCCCTGCTGTATTTGTGGCGTGGCAGTTAACTCCACTCCTAAAATAGGGCAAAGCTCATTGATAGTATCAAATCCACGGTCTGCGTGGTAATGATGACTTTCATCCATAAATATGCACAAATCTGGTAAGGCTTGGAGATACGCAAAGTACGACTGCCCTAAAACCTCATTCAAACGCCGCATCCTACCCGATTCAGAATTCAGCTTGGATATATTAAATACATTTATGATGATCCCCGTATCAAACAGCGTCTGTTGCCTGAATTCCTCATAGTTATCGCCGTCGATAATGCGCGGTGGGTTTACAAACCTATCCAGTCCTCGAAATACATATTTCGGGTTGGATTGGTCCCCAAGGTCGGCCTTTAGCTTCTTATAAATGGTTAGATTGGGTGCCATTACAAAAAAATTCTTAATCCCTTTTTCATAATGCAGATAGGCGATAAATGCACCCATCAACCGAGTTTTACCAATACCAGTGGCAAGGGCAAAGCAGATTGACGGAAAATCGCGCTCAAAAGAAGTTAGTGTAGGAAAAAGCTCTCTGATTTTTTTCAGTTCGCTGTCTAAATCAGGTTCCTTTGACATGAATAACATGTCACATATCTGCTGGAACCGTTCTAAGCTCTCTTTCTGCGGCGGGCGCAGGGCGAGACGGTTGTTTATGTATTTCGCATTACTATTCAACATCATCCCATTCCTCCTCATCCAGTTCCGGCGGATTTACAATATTCAGGTCGTAGTTGTCCGCACCGAATTCGCATTTTGAGAGCACGGATTGTGGAATTTTACGTACGTCAATATTTTCGTAGCGTTTGCCAAGACCAACGTCAAACGCTGGGGCACAAATCAACAACTTTTCAAATTCCGGTAGATCACGGGCAATCTCGTCCAGTTCCTTGGCTGTAAGATATTGTGTTGTAACAAAAATATAGCTGTTGTCTTGCGCCTTACCTTGCTTCCAAAAGCACTCAGTATTGGGTGAATAAGAGAAGCCATTAAGTTTCGCAACCGCTGCAACTAACATTTCAGCATTATACTTATCAGAGAATACAGGGTTACCGTGAAGGTCTTTGACAATCAGTGTAGGTGCAAGTTCATAGAACTTAAACCCCCCGCCGCCTTTCCATTCAACAGCTTTGGAGATGCCACTTTGTTCTCCGTCAACTACTTTTTGAAGTCTTGGCAGACAATGGGTATAGCAGTGATCGCCAAGTTCAATTCCTATGTAACGTCGTCCCATCTTGTGAGCAGCAGCGGCCGTTGTACCAGAGCCGAGAAAAGAATCAAGAACGAGGTCGCCGGGATTAGAAAAATGTCTGAGTATCAACTCAAGGAGAACCTCCGGTTTTTTCCCACTTCTAAATTCAACACCACCTTCTAATCGGCAATTTCCAAATGAACCAGCCAAATCGTAGAAGTTGCTAATTGCCACCTTTTTTGTAATTTCATCAGCTTCCAACTTGTCATTTGGCACGCCTTGATAATACTTTCCTTTGGTGGCATTTTGGCGTCGAGGCCCTGTAAAATATCTATAATCAAATCTATCATCGCCAATGCCCCACACTTTATAGAGAACGCCGAGCCCATCTGTTTCCGCACGACCAGTCAAATAATCTCGGAAGAATCTACCCGAAGAGTTGCCATCAAGGATTGTTCCTGAGGCCCAAATCTCTTTTAATCCATATTCCGAACCTTCTCTTTCTTCAATTGTATAGTGACCACGTTGGAATATATCAACACGCTTACCGCCAAGTGTAATGGTTTCGCTCTTTCCATCGTCCTCAATGTAGTATCGGAATTTATCAAAGCCAACTACCTCATAATCAAAATTAGGCACAGCCCCATATTCCTTGCGATAAATGTGAACCTGTTCTATTTCTTTGTGATAGTTCATATCTTGCTTTAGCGTTTTTTCAGGGTATCGAACCCGAATATAAAGCGTTGTCTGATAGTTGTTTCTACCGAACACCTCATCAAGTAGCACTTTCAAATAATGGCCTTCAGAGTCATCAATATGGCAACAAAAAAAACCATCAGGACTTAGAAGATTACGTAATATTTCAAGGCGTGAGCGCATTAAACCAAGCCAAATTGAATGCTCCAAATTGTCATCATAATGTTCAAATGCGGCTCCCGTATTATACGGTGGATCTATATATATGCACTTCACCCGTCCGGCAAACTCCTGCTCCAGCGCCTTAAGCGCAAGCAGATTATCGCCGTGAATAAGCATGTTTTTAGCGGAAGGGTCGCCATAGTCTTTGGAACCATCGTGTAATAGTATTCGCGGTTCCACGGAAAGATCTTGTTCTTTGCCAATCCATGTGAGTTCCAGTTTTTGCATAGTGTATTCCTCCATATCCTTAAACAATCTCAAACGAGATGGTCATTATATGTTCGGCTTGGCTTGTCCCAGCCAGTTTTGATCGGATTTCATCTTGAAGACGCTCATTGGCTGCATCGATTTCATCTTCACGCTCATAAAGCTCGCGACGTTTCTTTTTCCGCAGTTCCTCTAATCGGTTGATCTCATCCTTCGTTTCCAGCATTTCTGCGAGCGGCCGGTCAGTGCTGCTTTTGAAAATACGTTTTTTCTCTGTAATCTGTTTATTCAATTCTTTCAATTCTCGTTGCAGGCCTTCCTTCAGGTCTTCGCTATAAGCGTCAAGCTTTTCGCATTCCTGCAGGAAATATTTTTTATTTGTCTCCTCAATTTCCGCTTGCTTTGCTTCAGTATTGGCTCGCCGAAGCTCGTTTAATCCAGCTGGATCTTCAAATACGTCGGATTTAATCGTCGCGGGTAACTCCATAATTCGATTGATCAGATCGTCATCGAGGTGCGTTCCGTCGTCGGTGACTATTGAAATAATGAGGTGCTCCTCCATTTCAAAGCCGCTGTAAATCAACTTATCAACTGAGATTGTGCCTTGAAGATTCGGATGGCTTTCCAAAAAGCTGATTCTATGATCTGATGAATTTGTATGGTCAAAACGAAGATTCGCCGCCGTTAAAGGCTCAGCCATTGCCTGCTCCAACCACCCTTGAAATAAGGGATCGTCCTTTCGCAAGAAAATATCACCCTGGCGCTCTGCGTCTTTCCATTGGAGATTGTATGTTGTGTGATCCCCATTGCCTAAATATTCAAAGCGCCACTGGTCGAGTGGTTGCACTCGGGAGGCACCTTGCATAATGAAAAAATTACATAGCCAACGGCTATATTTATCTAATCCAGCAAGAGTTTTTTCGTTGCAGTCCTTGAGAAGCGCTGCTACGTCTTCATCAAAGTTCTCAAGTATAGACTGCCGGGCGGCGGTCATTTTTTCATTAATTCGTTCTGATAGTTCCTCTTGTAGCAGGTCAAACTCCTCTTGAATCTGTTCTTGGTCTTTACAGTTCTGATAAATCGCCGCAATACGCTTTTCAAAGTCGACACCGGATTCGATGGAGCCGAGCACTTCATCCGAGGAACCAAATAGACCACTAAAAAGCCGGAATTTCTGATCAAGCAATTCGTATACGCGTACATCAGCAGCGTTCTTGCGATTAAGGAAGTTGATAACGACGACGTCGTTTTTTTGCCCGTATCGATGACAACGGCCAATTCTCTGCTCAATTCGCTGCGGATTCCACGGTAGGTCATAATTAACGATTAGACTGCAAAACTGAAGATTAATACCCTCGGCTGCAGCCTCTGTACCAATTAGGATGCTTGCGCGTTCTCTAAATTCCTCTACAACCGCCGATTTCATGTCGGCTTGTCGGGAGCCGGAAATACAGTCGTCACTCTTGTGATGTGCCTTCCACTTGTCATAAATTCGCTTTGAAATGGAATCATTATTTGACCCGTTTAAAAAAACGATTTCGTTCTCATAACCATTGTCAGTGAGCAGGTTCAGCAAATACTCCTGTGTCCGCCGTGATTCAGTGAATATTACTGCTTTGCGCTGCCCCCCTCGTTTTTCCGTTTCATCAAATCCCTGTTGGAGTGCCGTAAGGAGGTTTTCTCCTTTGGAATTACTAATAATACTCTTTGCTAATTCCTCATATTTTCGGAGTTCCTGGAGCTCTAACATGACGGCGGCTCGGTCTTGTTCCAGTTCGGCGGTCAGCGGGTCTTCCGAATCATCCTGCTCTTCCAGCAATTCGTCGAAGGTGTCAAAGTCTGTTCCTATTTCTAGCTGCATGTCCAAACCCTGCAGGAGTGCTTCAAGTCGGTTGATTAGAGAGTTTAAAGTGCCGGAAATGGCAAAAGACGAAGAGGCAAGCAATTTCCGCAGAACTAAGGTTATTAGATTCCGCTGGCCCTGTGGAAGGGCATATAGTCTATCCGACTGCAAATAGGACGAAACGAAGTTATACAGGGTTTCCTCTTCTATCGTTGGAGTGTATTCTTGAAGAATAGCGATGCGGCTTGTGTAATTTACATATTCGGTAACCTGCTTTCGCAGGGTACGTTTACAAATTTGTTTGAGCCTAGATTTTAACGCATGATTTCTGACTTCCTCATTTGTTATTGATACGTACATATCTCTGAAGATACGGGCATCACCAAAAACATGCTCATCAATGATGCTTATCAAGCCAAACAGTTCCATAAGGTTATTTTGAAGCGGGGTTGCTGTCAGCAATAACTTGCGTCTGCCAGATAGAGCACGTCTGAGTCTTTTCCCCGTTACATTATTTGACTTATATACATTGCGTAATCGATGCGCTTCGTCGATTATGACCAAATCCCAGGGGATTACAGCAACGTCGGTCTCCTTCTGAGAAGCAAAATTGAACGAACAAATCACTATTTCATCTTTGATATCAAACGGGTTTAATACACCTTCTTTTTTCACCTTATTGTAGTTTGTGGATTCAAGTATTCTTGATTTTATGAAGAATTTTTCATCAAGTTCCGTGCGCCATTGTGTTCTGAGAGCAGCGGGAACGATTAGCAGAATATGACGCTTGCGTTCTGACCAGCATTGGGCGAGAACAAGTCCAGCCTCAATTGTTTTGCCGAGACCGACTTCATCGGCTAATAATGCACCACTGGAAAGAGGCGATTTTAGTGCGAACAAAGCAGCGTCAACTTGATGAGGATTCAAGTCGACTTTAACACCGGACATAGCGGAAGCCAGCCCGTCAATACTTGACTGAGGGCGCTTAAGCAGTATTTGTTCGGCAAAGTATCGGGTCTGATATGGTGTATACGTTTCCATGAAGTTTTCATCCTACCTTTATCTTTTCGTGTCATCGCTCATTTCCATGATGTCGGCGATATCACAGTTCAAGGCTATGCATATCTTAGCAAGAATCTCCGTGTTGACGTTTTCGTTTTTGCCCAGCTTGGTTACAGAGGCTGAACTTATCCCCGCCAACCTTTGCAGATCTTTCTTCTTCAAATCTTTATCAATCAGAAGTTTCCACAGTTTTTTATAACTTATAGCCAACTTGCTCACCTGCCTAGCAGATTGAATATGGTCAAATCATAACAGACAAAAGCTGATAAAACAAGAATGACAAATGCGAACACAGGATTTATTTCAGACTTCTCTTGAATTATAATATATACAGTAGTATGCTCCATATATTGGGGGGATTGTATGATTTTGATTAGCGGCATACATGGAGCGGGGAAATCGTATTTTTGTGAATCGGTCAAAACCGCTTTTGGTTTTGATACATATTCTGCGAGTGCGTTAATCGCCGAACGTAAGAAGGCCGGATTCGCCCGTGATAAATTAATACCGGACATTGATGAAAATCAGCAATATCTGGTGGCTGCTGTACAAGACTTAAATGCGGTGAACTCACTGTATTTGCTCGACGGGCATTTTTGTCTACTTGATAAGCAGGAGAAAGTGACTCGTATACCGAAAGATACATTTATATCCATTAACCCGGATGCAATCATTTTACTGACAGAGAAGCCCGAAATAATCGCAAGTAGACGAATGCAGCGGGATGGCATTAATCATCATGTGGAAAGTATAAGCCGTTTTCAAGATGAAGAAATCGCCTATGCAGAAGAAGTATCCGAATTGCTGGGCATCGCACTTTGGATATCTAAAGGGTCAGCTGAACTAGCAGATACCCTTGGATTTGTGCAGTCAACTATGAGGAGGGTGGGACGTGTCCGGTAAATTCCAGCTGAAAAAGTTTTCAGAAGTTGACGTTAATGATAGTTTCTTTGATTCACTTAAAGAAGATTATCCAGCTGACAAAAACAATATTGGTTTTGAAAAGTGGTACGCTAAGAAGGCTGCTGCCGGAGCGACTGCACTCGTTTTCAATGATGATGACGGCTTGGGGGCTTTCGTTTGCCTAAAAGACGAAAAAGAACCTTTAGAATTGGTCGAAGCGACCTTGCCGGCTGTACCGCGTAAGAAAATAAGTACACTGCGGCTTGCAGAGCGGTATCGCGGACAACGTCTTGGAGAGGGCGCAATCGGTTTAGCGTTATGGAATTGGCAGAAGTCAAAAACTCAGGATATTTATCTGACCGTCTTTAAGAAGCATTCGTTGTTAATAGCCCAGTTAGAACGCTTTGGCTTCAGGATGGTTGGGCATAATAAAAACGGTGAATGTGTATATCTCAAGAGCCGGTTAGACGTCGACTACACCGATCCATATAAATCGTTTCCTTTTATTAATCCGGCATTTCAAAATGCCGGTTACTTGATTGTAGATGACGTCTATCATGACACTTTATTTCCTTACTCTGAATTAAGGAATACCCTTCAAGAACAAGTAGGCCTTGCCGTTGCCAATGGATTAACGAAAATTTACATTGGCTCTCCGACAAGCAGGTTACCTTATCGTATAGGTGAACCAATTCTAGTTTATAGAAAATATACTGGACCTGGGACAAAAGGATATAAGTCTTGTATTACGTCGTATTGCATAGTTACAGATGTAATCGTCGCAAAAGAAAATAACAGTTATAATATATTAATAGAGGATCTACTGCACCGAATTAACAACAAATCAGTATTTGATGAGAATGAAATCACAGTAAAATACAATAATGAGCGCAATTTAGTTGTCGTTGAAATGTTGTATTACGGTTTCTTCGGAGCCGGAAACAATGTTAACTGGGTGTGGCTTAAGAATAATGGCCTTTGGCCTGACTCATATCCGACAACCGCTCGCCTTACAGCGGGGCAACTAGACGTTATACTGAGGGAGGGCGACATAGATGTGTCAAATGTTATTATCGATTAATCCTGAACACATCGAAAACATTCTAAGCGGCAAGAAGCTGTTTGAGTTTAGAAAGGTTCGCTGTAGAGCCGGAGTGGATAAAATCATTATATATGCGACTGCTCCTGAAAAAATGGTGGTGGCGGAAGCTGAGATTGAAGAAATAATCGAAGCTGATCCTCAAACAGTCTGGGAACGGACCCGAGAGCTTTCCGGCATATCTTATGAGTTTTATGAAGAATATTATAAAGGGAGAGAAAAAGCAGTAGCATACAAGCTTCGTAAGGTTCAGAAATATCCCAGCCCCAAACCATTATCAGAATTCGGTTTACGGTATGCGCCGCAATCTTTCGTGTACTTAAGCGCAACGATATAACGGTAAAAAATGGTCACGTCGGCAATCCGACGTGATTTTATTTTTGATTGTTGACAATCGGATCTTTCCATGATACGCTAATAAGCGAAGTAGCTTGGTAGCAAAAAAGCTTATAGGGAAAGTATAAAGGAGTGAGGATCTTGGCAGGTGAATTTGGGAAGTTCATAGATGAAAAACGAAGAGGTAGAGCCACTGGCGGCGGGGATATTATGTTGAAGGATATCGCTACTGCGATGGGTACGACGGCGACATATCTGTCTGATATCATTAAAGGAAGGCGCAATCCACCTGAGATGAAGCTGCTGGAAAAAATCGCTACTGTTCTCAAACTATCTCCACAGGAGAAAGAGGATATGTTCGACCTTGCTGGCCGCGAACGCGACGAAACGGCACCTGACCTCCCAGGCTATATTATGGACAAGGATATACCTCATGTACGGGTTGCCCTTCGTAGAGCTAACGACAAAAACCTTGGAGATGATTTTTGGAAAAAGGTCGTGGAGGACATTGACAAGAAGGAGCGATAATTCAGGTGAGTGCTAAGGTGAAGAATAATCTCGTACCTGTTATCAGTAAGTCAGAATTTGATGACGAGGCAACTGCTTTCCTGAACCGATTTTGCCCGGAAGCTTTAGCAGAGCCGATGGCGGTCCCGATTGCAGATATCGCAAAGAATAAAATGGGACTTACCATTCGTGAAGAAAGACTTACAGAAGATTTCAGTATTTTCGGACAGATGTGTTTTACCAGTGGGCTTGCTGAAATATACGACCGGGACAAAGAAGAATATCGTGAGATACATGTTAAGCGAGGGACAATGATAATTGATCCGGATACTTTTTTACAGAGAAACCTGGGTTGCATGAATAATACTATTGCTCATGAGTCTGTTCATTGGTTTAAGCACCGTAATTATCATATCCTGCAAAGCGTACTTGATGGAAGACAATCTGTAGCTTTCCGCTGCCCAACCAACCATGTAAGCGAAGAGCTGGTAAACACATGGAAGGATGAAGACTGGATGGAATGGCAAGCAAACGGTATCGCTCCGCGCATTTTGATGCCAAAGCAGACAGTCGGATTAGTTTTTGGCCGCCTAGTGATAGAAAGCGAAGGAAATCCTTTTATTGCAGCAGGCTTAATGCCACCAACACGATGGGTCATTGAGCAATTAGCCGACTTCTATAAAGTATCCAAACAATCTGCCGAAATCAGATTAAGAGAATTAGGGCATCTTCCCTTGTAGCTATAATGCCCCTATATCGTGGTACTGCGCGATGTTTAATAGACACTACTTAATACAAAAGCGAACATTTTTTTTAATTAATAACTTCGCAAAAAAGCGTTATAGCTAATTAGCTGTGGGGAAGGGGAGATTCAATGGAGAAGATGAAATGTCCCAAATGTGGGCGGCGGGCTTTTGATATTTCAAAACTTCCAAACGAGAGGGTTGAAATTAAGCTTAAATGTCCACAATGTGGCAAGTTTGTCTCAGTCCTATGTACAAGGGAATCCATAATGAGGACCTCTTGATAAACATTGCTATGGAAAGGAGGTGAACCGAATGGCAAAAGCCAACAACAAGCAAACGTCAAAGGCAGTAGCGCAGAAAGCTTCTTCCCTGTTGAGGGATGGCAGAACCAGCGCTAAGACGAAGTCAGTGGCAGGCAGCGCGTTGTCTCAGACCAAACCGTCGCCTAAGAAAAAGTAAAGACTTAAACATACTTCATACCGAGCAACGGAGCCGAGCGCGAGTTACCAAATGGCCGGATGATTTACGAAACGCAAATTCGTAATCATCCGGTCATTTGTGTTTTGTAAGCGCCCGGCTTTTTCTATATTTCCGCTTGGCTCCTGAACATGAAAGGAGCCAAACAATGAAAATCAACTTCAAAGATGCAAATGGCAAATTTATCGAAATGGACGTATCGGACGAAGTCGGTACTTTCTACCTAAGTTCCGTAGAAGAAGAAAAATGTAATGAACGGCGAGAAACCCGCCGCCATACTTCCCTTGAGAGTTTCACCTATGAGGACAAGCGGTTCTTTGACGATGGAACAGACTTGCTTGCCGACCTTATAGCTGCAGAAACTGTGAGCCGTGCCATATCGCATCTTACAGAGCGGCAGCAGTACCTAATCCGAAAGTGTTTTCTGGAAGGCTGGTCGTACACCGATCTCGCGTCCATTGAGGGTAAGGACGAATCCGCTATTCGCCATGCCGTAACCCGAGCCAAAAACAAACTTAAAAAATATCTGTCATAGACCGTCCGATTTACTCTCCGCAGGTGGCATAAGACAGAAGGCACAAGAAATCAGCCTTCGGAAAGGCAAGGTGATCCGAATGAAGCACATGCTTAAGATTAGTGTTTCAAAGGAACCGCAGGGCGGAGGAATTGTCGGTTGCCGCCATGTCACCGTTCGTGAGAGACTGCTGCGTCTCCTGCTGGGTGACAAGCGAAGGCTGACCGTCATTGTCCCCGGCGACAGTGTGAGGACGCTGTCAATCGTCGAGGAGGGAGGTGAGTACCTTGAGTAAAACCAAGTTGCTGCTGGATGTAGCAGCTAATCTGAGCAATCTGGCAGACAGTATTTGGGCAGTAGCGGAAACGATGGCGGGTAAAGAACCTGCCGAAGAGCTCCAACCTGAAAAGCCAGCAACAGCAAAGGAAGTAAAGCCTGCGGCTAAAACAGTTACCCTGGAGCAAGTCAGAGCGGCGCTGGCCGACAAGAGTCAGCAAGGATTTACTGCTGATGTGCGGGCTTTGCTGGAGAAGTACGGTGCGCCGAAACTCAGCCAAATTGACCCGGTGAACTATGCGGCGCTACTGGCGGATGCGGAGGGGCTGAAATGAACGGAGGCAAACAACACGCTCTGTTGTCAGCATCCGGTGCGCATCGCTGGATGAATTGTACTCCTTCCGCGCGACTGGAGCGGGAGTTCGAGGACAATAGTGGTGAATCCGCTGCCGAGGGCACTGCAGCACATGCCCTTGCAGAACACAAGCTGCGCCGGGCGTTGAAGATGCGCTCCAAGAAGCCTGTCTCCAAATACGATTCTGACGAGATGGATGTTTACACGGAAAGCTATATGGAGTTCATCCAGGAACTCGTTGCCCAGGCAAAGCAGGAATGCAGTGACCCAGTCGTGCTGATCGAGCAGCACCTTGATTTCTCCAAGTATGTACCAAGCGGCTTCGGAACCGGGGACTGTGTGATTATCGCAGATGGCCTGCTTCACATAATTGACTTCAAGTACGGACAGGGCGTTCTGGTAGAAGCTGAGGAAAACCCCCAAATGAAGCTGTACGCTTTGGGTGCGCTGGAACTCTTCGACGGCATATACGATATCAGCACGGTATCCATGACCATTTATCAGCCCCGTCGTGAAAACGTTAGCACTTCCATTGTATTCAAGGAATCGCTGTACCAGTGGGCAGAGCAAGTCCTCAAACCAACGGCAGATCTAGCCTTCGATGGCAATGGCCATTACCGCTGCGGCGATTGGTGCCAGTTCTGCCGTGCGGCGGTTAAGTGCCGTGCCCGGGCAGAGGAAAAGCTGAACCTTGCCCGATTCGAATTTGCCGTGCCTCCGGTGCTTACAGACGGGGACATCGAGGAAATCCTAGCCCTGCTGGATGATCTCACTTCATGGGCGAACGATATCAAGGCTTACGCTTTGGAGGCGGCGGTAAGCCACGGCAAGGAGTGGCTCGGTTTCAAGTTAGTAGAGGGACGCTCCAACCGAAGATATGCGGATGAGGACGCGATCGCGGAGGTGGCAAAGGCTGCCGGATACCGCGACATCTACCGCCAGAGTCTAATTACCCTCACCGAGATGGAACGGCTCATGGGTAAAGTCAAATTTCAGGAAATCCTTGGCGGTCTTATCGAAAAACCGCCTGGAAAGCCGACGCTGGTCCCGCTTTCGGACAAGCGCCAGGCAATCAATACATCAGCAAAGCATGATTTTAAGGAGGAAATTTAACCATGTCAAATACAGCAAACAGAGTAAACACTAAGTTAAAAACCAACCCAACTAAGGTGGTAACAGGCATTGTGCGTTTGTCCTACGCCAACGTGTGGGAACCAAAGTCTATCAATGGTGGTACGGAGAAGTTTAGCGTTAGTATGATTATCCCAAAGAGTGACACAAAGACCATCAATGCCATCAATGCGGCCGTGGATGCCGCCATTGAGGAAGGGCGGGGTAAGTTCGGCGGCAAGATTCCAAACAGAGCTGCTCTGAAACTTCCGCTCCGTGATGGTGATGTCGACCGCCCGGATGATGAAGCTTATAAGAATAGTTATTTCGTAAACGCCAATAGCAACTCAGCACCGGAGATAGTGGACAAAGCTCTCAACCCCATCATGAGCCGGTCGGAGGTCTACTCCGGCGTGTACGCAAGGGTTAGTGTGAATTTCTATGCTTTCAACTCCAACGGCAATCGGGGTATCGCCTGCGGTCTGGGTAATATCCAAAAAGTCCGCGATGGTGAACCACTGGGCGGCAAGACCAGCGCTGCCGATGACTTCTCATCGGAATATGATAGCGATGACTTTCTGGAATAACGGATGTACGGACGAGGGTGGCGGGATTTCTGCCGCTCTTTTTCGTTATGGAGGACAAATGAGAAACCTGTCTATTGACATTGAGACCTTTTCTTCGGCCGATCTTTCCAAATGCGGGGTGTATAGGTATGCTGAATCACCGGATTTTGAGATTCTTCTGTTCAGCTACTCTACTGATGGCGGCGATGTACGGGTCATTGATTTGACAAACGGCGAAGCATTACCGGAAGAAATAAAGGAAGCCCTAACAGATGAAGCGGTCATTAAATGGGCGTTCAACGCACAGTTTGAGCGGGTCTGTTTGTCCCGGTATCTGGGCAAGTGGCTAGAGCCAGAATCATGGCGATGCACGATGGTATGGGCGGCGTACATGGGACTTCCGCTTTCACTGGAGGGTGCGGGCACGGTGCTTGGGCTGGAAAAGCAGAAGCTGAAGGAAGGCAAAGACCTCATCCGTTTCTTCTCAGTCCCCTGCAAGCCTACCAAGGCAAATGGCGGCCGTACACGCAACTTTCCAGCTGATGCGCCGGATAAGTGGGATCAGTTCAAAGCCTATAACGTCCGTGACGTGGAAACCGAAATGGCGATCCAGGCGCGGCTTCAGAAATTCCCCGTGCCGGAGGACGAGTGGCAGAACTATATTCTCGACCAGCATATCAACGATCGGGGTATCCAGCTGGACATGGCTTTGGTCAAAGAATCAATCCGCTGTGACGAGCGATCGAGGGATGAACTTACCCGTTTAATGAAGGAAATAACCGCACTAGACAACCCCAACTCGGTCGCGCAGATGAAGGCGTGGCTAGCTGATAATGGTATGGAGACCGACACGCTTGGTAAGACGGCTGTCAAGGAACTCCTGAAAACCGCCCCAGAGCCTCTCGGGCAGGTACTGGAACTGCGGCAGTCACTCGCCAAGTCCAGCGTAAAGAAATACACGGCGATGAACAACGCCGTCTGTAAGGACGGCAGAGCCAGAGGGCTTTTGCAGTTTTATGGTGCAAACCGAACTGGGCGCTGGGCGGGAAGACTGATTCAGGTGCAAAACCTGCCCCAAAACCATCTGCCTGATTTAGCACAGGCGCGAGGCCTAGTTAAAAGCGGCGATTTTAAAATGCTGGAAGCCCTCTACGATTCCGTTCCCGGCGTCCTATCTGAACTCATCCGCACAGCCTTCGTACCCAGGCCGGGCTTCATGTTTATCGTGGCTGACTTCTCTGCGATAGAAGCCCGCGTTATTGCATGGCTTGCTGGCGAGACCTGGCGCAATGAGGTGTTTGCCACCCATGGCAAGATTTATGAAGCGTCGGCAAGCCAAATGTTCCATGTCCCCATTGAGGAGATCACAAAGGGCAGCCCTCTCCGGCAGAAGGGTAAGATTGCGGAACTTGCCCTCGGGTATGGCGGTTCGGTCGGTGCGTTGAAAGCGATGGGCGCTCTTGATATGGGTGTTTTCGAGGAGGAACTCCAGCCGCTGGTTAATGCTTGGAGAAACGCCAATCCAAAAATCGTACGGCTGTGGTGGGAAGTGGATAAGGCAGCAATGACGGCAGTTCGAGAGCGAACCACCACACAGACCCACGGCATCTGTTTTGAATATAAAAGCGGGATGCTGTTTATAACCCTTCCGTCCAGCAGACAACTTGCCTACGTGAAACCGAAAATTGGCCAGAACCGCTTCGGAAGCGAATCGGTCACCTATGAAGGTGTAGGCGCGACGAAAAAATGGGAACGCATAGAAAGTTACGGGCCCAAGTTTGTGGAGAATATAGTGCAGGCAATTTCCCGTGATATCCTCTGCTATGCCATGCGAAGGCTTGATGCGGCAGGGCTTTCTATGGTGATGAGCGTTCACGACGAGGTAGTCATTGAAGCGGATCAAGGCGTATCGTTGGAAGCCGTCTGTCGCTGCATGGGTGAAACCCCGCCCTGGGCAGAGGGGCTAATGCTTCGTGCCGATGGGTATGTGTGCCCATTTTATAAAAAAGATTAGAAATATTTTATAAGACCGTCCGAATCATCTTCCTGCGGTGGCATATACCGAAGGCCATAAACAAACTGAGCCTTCGGAAAGGACAAACCATATGAATGAACTGCAGGTATTCTCCTACGAAGGGAAAGAGGTCAGGACTATCCAGAGAAACGGTGAGACTTGGTGGGTGCTGAAGGACGTGTGCGGAGTGCTGGAAATCGGCAACAGCCGCATGGTCGCAGATCGTCTAGACTTAGACGAAAAGGGTGTAAGTATTATTGACACCCTTGGTGGTAAACAGGAACTGACAGTTATCAGTGAGAGCGGGCTTTACAATGTTATCCTGCTTTCCCGTAAGCCTGAAGCTAAGAAGTTTAAGCGCTGGGTTACCCACGAGGTACTCCCGCAAATCCGCAGGCATGGTGCTTACATCACGACCTCCAAACTGGAGGAAATCATGAATGACCCCGATGCCTGGATTAAGCTTTTAACCGCCCTTAAAGAAGAACGCCAGGAAAAAGAAAGGCTCAAGCTGCAGTCCGCCCAGGACAAGCCTAAGGTGGTTTTCGCGGACGCTGTTTCGGTTTCGGAAGGAACCATTCTGATCGGGGAACTGGCCAAAATCCTCAAAGGCAATGGTATCGACATCGGCCAGAACCGCCTGTTTGAAAGGCTCCGTCAGGATGGCTTCCTCATTAAGCGCAAAGGTACCGATTACAATGCACCGACCCAGAAAGCAATGGAACTTGGTCTGTTTAGAGTAAAAGAGACCGCCATTACCCATTCGGACGGTCATGTCACTATATCCAAAACTACCAAGGTAACAGGCAAAGGACAGCAGTATTTTATCAACTACTTTTTGGGCGGAGGGATGATAAGTGATGGACAAGCGTAACAGTGAAGGTTGTCCCGACCCTACCACTGCTGAATACAAGCAGTACTGCTCCCTGGTTTACATTTGCTCTCCCTTTGCCGGGGATACCGAATATAACATTAGTCGAGCTCGGCGTTTCTGCCGGTTTGCGGTAAGCGAGGGGTGTATCCCCCTTGCGCCGCATCTCCATTATCCACAGTTTATGGATGACCTTGATAAGGAAAGCCGTGAACTGGGCCTGAATTTTGCTCAGTTTCTCCTTACTAAATGTGATGCAGTATGGGTATTCGGCAACCGGATTTCCGATGGAATGGCTCGTGAAATCGCCAAAGCGAAGAAACTAGCGATTCCTATTCGATTCTTTAGCGAAAAATGCGAGGGGGTTATGCGGCATGAAAATCGCGGTCGGTAACAGCCGCATGGATAAGAGGTGGAAAAATAAAGACATTTCATGGGAGAAATTCAAAAACACTGTCCGTACAACTAAGCGCACGACAGAGACAGTATCCGAGTTCCGCAAGATGAGTAAAGCACAGCAGGATGGGGTAAAAGACATCGGAGGCTTCGTAGGCGGTGCCCTGCGGGAAGGTAAACGCAGGAACGGCTATGTTGTATGCCGCTCCATGCTTACGCTGGATATGGATTATGCCACCCCCGACATCTGGGAGCAGATAGAAGCGCTATATGACTGGTCCTGCTGCGTCTATTCCACCCACAAAAGCATACCTGAAGCACCCCGACTACGATTAGTCGTTCCGCTGGCCCGGGAGGTCAGCGAGGATGAATATCCCGCATTGGGGCGTATGGTTGCTAAAGAAATAGGAATCGACCTGTTCGATGATACGACCTACGAACCCTCGCGGCTTATGTACTGGCCATCAACACCTTCTGACGGGGAGTTTGTTTTCCGCGAAAAGGACGGCGAGCTGCTTGACCCTGACGTGTACCTCGCCAAATATGCTGACTGGCGGGACACCTCTATGTGGCCGACGTCGAAACGGCAATCAGAAGTGCTTCAGCGTAAACTGACACAGCAACAGGATCCGCTTGCTAAAAACGGGGTGGTTGGGGCATTTTGTAAGGCTTACTCCATCGAGGATGCAATCGATGCCTTCCTATATGACATTTACGAGCCATCAGCAATGGCTGGCCGCTACGATTATATTCCGGCCGATAGTTCAGCGGGGGTGGTGATCTACGACGGCAAGTTCGCCTACAGTCACCATGCTACCGACCCGGTCTGCGGGAAACTGCTTAATTCCTTCGACCTTGTGCGGCTCCATAAATTCGGTGAACTTGATGAAAAGGCTTCCTTTAAAGCCATGTCCGATTTCGCTGTTAAAGACGAGAAAGTCAAGATGCAGCTTGCCGAGGAACGCCAAGCGCAGGCAGAAACCGAGTTTGCCGATGAGGCCAACTGGCAGAGCCAGCTGGAACTGGAGAAATCGGGTGCGGTGAAAGACACGCTGACCAATATCTCAATCATCCTGCGTTTTGACCCAAATCTGCAACCCATAGTATTCAACCAGTTCAAAAATATGATCGACGTTATCGGAGAACTCCCCTGGCCGCAGGTAAAGCCAGGCTGGAGCGACACCGACGTTGCCTGTGCAAAGCTTTATTTTGAGCGCACCTACGGTATTTGGTCACCAACCAAGTTCAAAGACGCGCTGCTGGGGGTGGTTTCGGTGGAGCGGTTATACCATCCCGTTAAGAAGTACCTTGCTGGGCTTACATGGGACGGCACCGAGCGGTTGGACACCCTGCTCATCGATTATCTCGGTGCGGAGGATACTTCGTATGTCCGAGCAGTAACTAGGAAAACGCTAGTGGCAGCAGTCGCCCGCATTTACCAGCCGGGCGTCAAATTTGACTCCATCCTTGTGTTAAACGGTGCGCAAGGGATCGGTAAATCTACACTCTTTGCCCGCTTAGGAGGTAAGTGGTACTCAGATTCGCTATCCATCTCGGACATGAAGGATAAGACCGCAGCGGAGAAGCTGCAGGGCTACTGGATCTTGGAACTCGGCGAACTGGCCGGGATTAAGAAAATGGATGTGGAGACGGTAAAATCCTTCATCACCCGCATAGACGATAAATACCGCCAGTCTTACGGTATAACCGTGGAAAGCCACCCGCGTTCCTGTATCATTGTGGGTTCCACTAACAGTGACGGCGGTTTCCTGCGCGATATTACCGGCAACCGCCGCTTCTGGCCGGTGCGGGTGACGGGCCACGGCAGATACCAGGCGTGGGAACTAAATGAAGTTGACCAGATCTGGGCTGAAGCCATAGAACGTTACAGCACCGGGGAGGAACTATTTCTTAAAGGCGCTCTGGCCGAGGAAGCCGTCACCCAGCAGCGCGATGCCATGGAGGGAGATGACCGTGAAGGTCTGGTTGCAGAATACTTAGATACTTTGTTGCCGGAAGGCTGGGATAAGATGGACCTTTACCAACGACGCAATTTTATGTCTGGCAGTGAGTTTGGCGGTGAAACTCGTGTGGGGACGATCCACCGGGATCAGGTCTGCGTAATGGAAATCTGGTGTGAGTGTTTCGGTAAAAGCCGTGAAACCATCAAGAAGGGTGACTCTTACGAAATCGAGGGGATCCTGAACAAAATTGGAGGCTGGGTAAAATTCACCGGCAACAAGACCGGCAAGAAGTATGTGCCGCTCTATGGCCCTCAACGGGTATTTGTTCGCTCCAGAAGTGAGGTGAAGGCACATGCCGATGTTGCCTATAACGAATAAGGCACAGAAGATTGGCAAAGTCGCAAGCCCCTCATCTACTGGGCTATTTGCCTTGCTTGTTCCCATTGTGCCGATAACTCATCTATTCAATGTTGTAGTTATAAGTAATAAAGGGATAATGGGCATGCATAAGCGCGTATGCGCGCGTAAGAGTTTAAATCGCTTGGGCACATTTATCGGCACAAGGAGGTTCTTATGCGCGAGAAACTGATTGAACAGAAACTGATCCGGGCGGTCAAAGCTGCCGGTGGGATCGCCGTAAAGTTCGTATCGCCCGGTTACGATGGAATGCCCGACCGCCTTGTTCTTTTACCTGGTGGGAAAATAGCTTTTGTCGAGGTCAAGGTGCATGGAATGAAACCCCGGCCTTTGCAGATCAGAAGGCATGTGTTGCTCGGGCAGCTGGGTTTTTTAGTGTATGTATTGGACGATGAAAAGCAGATTCAAGCAGTGTTGTCGGAGATTATGGGAGGAGGTGGTGACTGATGCGATTGAAAACAAGAGTATCTATTTCCTGCGATTGGTGCGGCGAGCCTTTTGAAAAATGGCCTTCAAAGATTACACCCAAGAACTTTTGTTGCCGGGATTGCTTAGCCGCTTTCAGCAATAAATCCAAGAACCCAGATAATTACGGAAGCTTGAAAGACTACACAAAAATGGGTGAGCATTTTTCAAGACTGAATCGAAAGCTGAATCCATCCAGGATGACAGCTGAAACACGGGCAAAGTTGGGAGAATATCGCCTTGGTTCAGGAGAAGGTGTCACCTATACCAAATTATACGGCGTACACGAACATCGTGTTGTAGCAGAGAGATTACTTGGCAGGCCATTGGTGGAATGTGAGGTTGTGCATCACATCGATGGGGACAAGAGAAATAATAGGCCTGACAATATTCAGATTTTCCCTTCGCAGTCAGAACACGCAGAATACCACGCGCGACTGACCGCATTTTTTAATATGCAAGGAGGTGATGCCCGATGAAGTTCATACCTCATGAGTATCAGCAATACGCCGTTGATTATCTTCTAGAGAAGCCTTTGGCTGCGATATTTCTGGATATGGGCTTAGGTTGAAGGCAAAACCGTGATTACACTGACCGCTATCTTGGACCTGGTATTAGACAGTTTCCTTATCCGCAAAGTTCTGGTTATCGCGCCTCTCCGAACGGCGAGGGATACATGGCCTGCCGAAATAGAGAAGTGGGATCACTTGCATGGAATAAAATACACGGTTGTCATCGGCAGCGAACGGGAACGTAAAGTGGCCCTGATGCAGAAGTCGCAAATCTACCTCATCAACCGGGAGAACGTTGAATGGCTCGTTCAAAAGAGCGGGCTTCCTTTTGACTACGATATGGTGGTGGTCGATGAGTTGTCATCTTTCAAATCCCACCAGGCTAAACGGTTTAAGAGTCTCCTGAAAGTGAGACCCAATGTGAAGCGAATTGTGGGACTTACGGGAACACCCTCCAGCAATGGGCTGATGGATTTGTGGGCTGAGTTCAGGCTTTTGGATATGGGCCAGCGGTTGGGCAGGTTTATCGGGAATTACCGGTCCACATTTTTTGCCCCCGACAAGCGAAATGCCCAGGTGGTGTTCTCCTATAAGCCGAAGCCCGGTGCCGAGGATGCCATCTACCGTCTGATTTCTGATATCACAATCTCTATGAAAAGCAGCGACTACCTTAAACTGCCGGAACTAGTGATGAATGAAGTCCCGGTCCGGATGTCAGCGTCCGAGGAACAGCACTACGAGACCATGAAAGAAAAGATGGTATTATCCTTAAAGGGCAAAGAGATCGATGCTGCCAATGCGGCCGCTCTTTCCGGGAAACTACTGCAAATGGCAAACGGCGCGGTTTATGACGAGAACCACGGAGTAGCCCACCTGCATGACCGTAAACTGGACGCGCTGGAGGACCTGATTGAAGCCGCCAACGGCAAGCCTGTACTGATCGCCTATTGGTTCAAGCACGACCTGGAGCGGATAATCGAGCGGTTTCCCGCCAAGCGGCTGGACTCAACTGAGAGCATTTGCCGGTGGAATGACGGCGAGATCCCAATTGCCGTTATCCACCCGGCATCAGCTGGCCACGGTTTAAACTTACAAGTTGGTGGTTCCACCCTTGTGTGGTTCTCCCTGACCTGGAGTTTGGAACTCTACCAGCAGACCAACGCCCGGCTGTGGCGGCAGGGTCAAAAGGATACGGTGGTTATCCACCACATCATCACCAATGGCACCATTGATGAAGATGTGATGCGCGCCCTGGAAAGAAAGGACAAGACCCAGACCGCCCTGATTGATGCGGTAAAAGCAAACCTGAAGGA
>NZ_DIPG01000109.1:0-7523 GCF_002426325.1 Syntrophomonas sp. UBA5494
GCGCAGCTCTTCAATGTCGGCAGCGGCAAGTTTTTTGCTTCCCAGGAGAGATGCCACCAGGTTTTTGGCACTGCCGGAGTACAACCGGTCGATTAAACTTTGGGTAGTATATTCGTTATACTCAGCCTCACTGACTAAAGGCTTGTAGTAAAACACCTCTCTTTTGGCGGCCTGAACCACGCCCTTTTCACAGAGCCTGCGCAAGAGGGTTTTAATAGTGGAGCTTTCCCATTTGCTGGTGCGCTCCAGCGTCTTCCTGATTTCCGCCACAGGAAGCTCGCCACCTGCTTGCCATAACACCCGCATTACTTCAACTTCCGAATCTGTTATCTTGGCTGCTAATTTGTTCAAGTGCCTTCCTCCCTTGGGTTACTTTTGTAACCTCAGGGATAGTTTACAGTCGTAATCTATATTTGTCAAGGGGATTTCACCAGTTCCATCTTACTGCATATCTTTTGCTTCTTTGCCTTTACCTTTTTTCGCGTTTTGCCAGCCGCCCGCTCTCCAGGATTAGGGCTGTAAAAATTACTCCCCCTGCCCTGTATACTAGATATCTTCCACAACAAAACCAATTACAAACTAGTCTGCACCATTACTGAAGAAAAGGACGAAAGCGTTGTCGTTATACTTGACGGCAGCTGCGACAACTTTTATGCAGAACTGAAGCGATACTTGAAGTAATGAAACCCGTCATCCATCTCGATCTGCCATCGTTTCACAATTTATTACTGCTTCCCTCCGCAACGGCCGTCCTCTGTTGTCGTAATAATTAAAGCCAGCAAAAAGAACGCTCCGTGGCTGGCCCCGAAGTTAGCCGCAGTATGACGCCACTAACTGTCATGAAAATGCAGGATTTGACATATTTTTGACGAAGATACAAAGGAGTTTCTAATTTAATACTAGCTCCCCGAGCCTAACATGCCTAAGTCAATCGATATGGGTGCTGGCCGATGGGTGCGGAGGGAAACGTCCGCGCCTCCCGTTTTGGAAAGGAGGGTATTTTCAGTCTTTTATGACTTATGAAAGCTATGCCTCTGGTATAGCTTTTTTTAACACAAAGTTATGCCATCCTGTGCATGGCTTTTTTTGTATGCCGGCAGGGGTGGCAGACGAAGCGAACAACAAGGCCAAACCGAAAGAACGCTCCCGGTTGGCTCCAAAGGAAGTGCGGGACTCGCGATTGATTGAAGAACCCAACTACCCCCATATAGCGCTAGAATATTCAGGTGCTCTATCAGCGGGGTAAAAAGACATTTGTAATGAATATTTAGCCAAAAAGGAGAGGGTGTAACATGAAGAAATCCAGACATTTAATAGTGCTGATCATGCTGCTTACAGTGTCCCTGCTGCTGATACCGGGATGCAGCAAGACTGAACCGACCGCTGCACCGGCAGATGCTTCGAAAGCTGCTCCGATAACATTAACCGATCATGCCGGGCGGAGCGTAGAACTGCCTAAAGCAGCCGAGCGGGTTATCGGCACCCATAATCCCAGTATGAATCTGGTTATCGTTTTGGACGGTAATGGTAAGCGTTTAGCAGGCTTCGGCAACAAGGACATGGCTTATGGGCTATACGATTTAGCAGCACCTGAAGTCAATCAGGCCACTGTTATCGGTAAAGGCAAGAATATCAACATGGAAACCATCATTTCGGTCAAGCCGGATCTGATGCTGCTTCCGCTACGTTTCCAGAGCCAGGTTGATCAACTTGCCGAAGTAGGGGTTCCTTGTATAGTATTGGATGTCGAGAAATATGATTCCATCAAAGATGGACTGAAGCTGGTGGGCAAGGCTATTGATCAGGATAACCGTGCCGAAGAACTGGTAGCGTTATTTGATGCCAAAATAAACAAAGCCTCGGAGGTGGCAGGCAAAGCCGCCACAAAACCGACCGTGCTTTTCATTTCGGGAAGCGCCAAAACCGATGTGGCCTCAGATAATATGCTCCAAAACCAGATGATCGAGACTGCAGGCGGAATACCGGTGACCAAAGGTTTGTCTGCGCAAGAACTGTGGCTTTCGGTCAACATGGAGCAAATCATCAAATGGAATCCCGACGTCATTTATTTCCCGGCTTATGCCAGCTACACGGTGGATGATATCTTAAATGATCCTCAATGGGCCAACATATCTGCTGTAAAAAACAAAAAGGTTTACAAATTCCCCTCCAATCTGGAACCCTGGGATTACAATACTCCCGGCGCCTCATTGGGACTGTGCTGGACCCTGTATAATCTGCATCCCGACCTTTATTCTTATGATGAGCTGATGAAAGATGTCAATGATTTTTATCAATTCGTTTACGGAAAGACCTTTACGGCGGAACAATTGGGAATAACCAAATAAATAATGGACTATATGCGTAATACCAACTATAAGCGGTTCTTGATCGGGTCATGCCTGTGGATGCTGGCTATGGTGCTGCTGGCCTTGAGTGTAGGCAGATACAGCATGAATCCGGCTGATGTACTACTGGCGTTGTCTGAACGGCTGTCTGGCACGTCTCCTCAGGATGCCGCCATGCACGATGTATTGTTTGTCATCCGCATACCCAGGATACTGGCGGCAGTGCTGGTAGGCGGGGCCCTGGCACTTTCTGGAGCGGTCTACCAGGGGGTATTTAAAAACCCCCTGGTTTCTCCGGACCTGCTGGGGTCTCGGCAGGAGCCAGTGTTGGCGCGGCGATAGCCATATTATTTGGCCTGGGGATGGCGATGGTACAGTTTTTCGCCTTTTTAGTAGGAATGGCCGCGGTAGGAATCAGTGTGAGCATAACTCGTTTTCTAAAAAATCAAAGCAACCTGGCCCTGGTCTTGGCCGGTATTATTACCAGCGGATTCATGGCTTCAGTCTGTGCAACTCTCAAGTACATCGCCAATCCAGAGACCCAACTGTCAGAGATCGTATTCTGGCAGATGGGCAGCGTAGCTTCAGTCAATCACATTCAGCTTACCTCGGTTTCACCGCTGCTCATTATCTGCGGAGTGTTGATGCTGGCTCTGAGTTGGCGCATCAATATTCTTTCTTTTGGTGAAGAGGAGGCCAAAACCCTGGGCATGAATGTAATGCTTTATCGCGGCATCACTATTGCCGGCTCCAGCCTGCTTACCGCCAGCGCGGTCAGCATCAGCGGCACCATCGGCTGGATCGGCTTGGTAATTCCCCATCTGGGCCGGCTCCTGGTCGGATCCGACAATGTCAAATTGCTTCCGGCCTGCGTACTGCTGGGGGGCCTGTTCATGCTGGTGATAGACACCATTTCGCGTGCCGCCACTACTGTAGAGATCCCGCTGAGTATCCTCACCGGCCTGCTGGGCGCACCGTTCTTTGCGTGGCTCCTGTGGAAACAGAAGGGAGGTGTGCAATGAATATAGTCGTGCATAATCTGGGATTTTCCTATCCCAATGGGAAAAAGATATTTGAAAACTTGAATTTTTCGATATCTCAGGGGAGCACTGTAACCATTCTGGGGCCAAACGGAGCAGGCAAATCAACCCTCTTGGCTTGTCTGACCCGTATTTATCTACCCGGCCAGGGGGACATTTTGATAGATGGAAAAAGCTATCGTCACATGAAGCAGCGGGATATCGCCAATGCTATCGGATTTGTGCCCCAGACCATCGTACCCTCTTTCGATTTTTCCGTTATTGATTATGTGGTGACCGGATGCGCACCCCGCTTGGGAGCATTCCAAAAGCCGAAAGCAGCCAAATACGAGGTTGCCTGGGAAGCGATCCAGGCTATGAATATCAGTCATTTGGCTGAACAGTCCTTTATGAGAATCAGCGGCGGCGAACGCCAGCAGGCTGTGATAGCCAGGGTAATTGCTCAGAAACCGGCGTTTATTCTGCTGGATGAACCCACCTCCCATCTCGACGCAGGCAATCAGGTCAAAGTATTAAATATACTTAAGAAGATGGCAAACAAAGGCTATGGTGTGGTGATGACCACGCATAATCCCGATCATGTGCTGCTGCTGGACGATCAAGTGGGTGTACTCGATCAACAAGGACGTTTTGCCTTTGGCCCGAACAGGGAAATATTAAGCGAAGAATTATTATTCGGCCTGTACGGAGGTGGCTTAAGGCTTTTTTACAGCGATGACCTGGGACGGCAGATATGCGCCTTAGAAGGCATTAGTTAACAAAGGACGATTGGGCGGCATGCATTGGCACGCATATGGATATGCATCAAAATACCAAAATTAAGCCTGGTTTTGCCGGGCAGCAGTGTGCTGGCCGGAGATCAGCCCGGAAGCCTGCGGCGGCATATCTGAGTTCAAACCTTGCCTGCGCCATGGGCCAGAAAAGTCTTCTCCCAATCATCCACATAAAGCCCGGTGGCCCACTCGGCCATAATAATGCTGGCGCCTGCTTTCAACTCAATTTCCCCCAGGGGGACGCTGTCTAATTGTTCGCCGCTGATGCCAAAGAAATACAATTTGCTTGTGGTTTTAATAACAGCTATATCCCTATTGGGGGAAGTAAACGCGTCCAAAGCATTGGGGACCCGGTCTTTTATGCTCTGCCAGCTGAGATACAAGGTGTCGTAAAATACTAAATTAGCCGGCGGAACGAAATTGATATTAAAATCCATGCTTCCGGGAGTGCCATCGCGTTGATAATTTATTCTCCCCTGGAGATGCCAATGTCCGTTTTTTCGTGTCAGTCCAAAATTATCCTGGTTCACATCCCCGTCTATCAATATAATTTCCTGACTAGGCAGGATTTGCAGCGCTTGTTCCCTGGCACTGTGATAAGCTGCCAATCCCGCATCTCCCAGCAAATCTGAAACCTTGATTCCAATTGGAGACGATAATTTATCCACCGGCAATACCTGCAGTTTGTCTGTACCACCGTCAGTACTCTCTACGATTACATAATCATTGCTGATATAATCAACAACGATGCTTTGAGCACCTGGAGATGCTGTTGTTGCCGAGACATCATCATCTATCCCCGCCGCATCTTTTATGGCCACATTATGCGCCGATAATTCCGCTCCCGCTTGGTTCAGCCCGCTCTTTACCCGCAGTTCCCAGAACCCGCTTCTGCGCGGGAAATAAATATCATTCCTGCTCAGAACCGGGCGCAGCTTTTTATCGTCCGCGGCTATCCACACGGTCTTGTAGATATAGTCATTGTTTGACGGTATTTTAAGTCCTACAAAAATACCGGAAGTGCCGGTATTTTTATATTGATTGACATCAGCCGCATGTAAGTTCGCAACTGACAAGGGATCATCGGCATGATCAGCAACTTTATGGAGCAGCAGCACCTTATTTTGTACAAAAGAAATAACGGTGGCATCATCGATTTTCATAAATTCGCCCAGATAATTCGAGTCTGCGAATACGGTAACAACATCAACTTCCTGGTTTATTGACGCCAGATAGCTGTCCAAGACGATATATCTGGTCATCAAATAATCGGTTGAATTGACCTTCTTGATTTTGTAGGTGGGTTGACTCCAGACATTATTGCCCAATACCGCAATTTCCCGGCTAAACTGAAGAGAGTCAGTCTCTGCTTCACGGTTCGCCGCACCGGAATATCCCTCGGAATCCAGCTCCTCGATCACCGACCATTTTCCTTCTAATGGGCAAACATTATATACGGGCGGAACAATTTTCCCTGCCGTGGTCCAGGAAGGATTGGCGCAGCCGCCCACTAAAAGGAGAAGTAATAATGCCGGTAACATCTTGCATTTATAAAGCATCCGGCCTCTCCCCTCCAGGCAAAATGATCACCACATCAGTGCCCTCATTCAGCTCACTCGTGATTTCCAGCTTGCCGCCCATCAGGTTGACGATCTCCTCACAAATTGAAAGCCCGATGCCATTTTTGGAAAGCGAACTTTTTCCTTTATAAAATTTCTCTTTGACCATGGGCAGTTCGTCGGCGCCTATTCCGCAGCCGCTGTCGGATATGGTGAATTTAAAAGCTTCATCTTGAATTTCCGCTTTAAAACGGACATAACCACCCGGATGATTAAAATTAAAAGCATTATCCAAGATATTGATAAACAACTGTTTAAGCCGGTTAACATCCGCATAAATATGGGGCATATCTTCAGGACAGTCAACGGTAAAATCGATACTTTCCCGTACGGCTCGCGGTGTCAATTGTTTGCGTAAATGCTCACATAAATTGATCAGGTTTACCTCTTCCGGGTTGAGCTTGATTCTGGCCGAGACAAACTTGGAGAAATCCAAAAGTTCTTCAACCATCCGGGTGAGCCGGTCACTCTCTTTGGCAATAATATTGAGACCGCCGTTAAGCATTTCTTTCTGCTGGAAGTTTTCACTCTGTAAAGTAATGGCCCATCCTTTGATAGAGGTCAGGGGCGTGCGCAGCTCATGGGACACCGAGGAAATAAAATCATTTTTAAGCTGTTCCCTTTTTACGATTTCATCGGCCAGGTAATTTAAGGTATCCGAAAGTTCGCCGATTTCGTCGTCGCGGGTTTTTCTGCTCTTGATCTGAAAATTGCCGTTGGCCATGGTCTGGGCCACTGCTGTGACATCCTGCAAAGGCACCACGATGGTGTTGGCTAAAAAAATACTCATCGAGCCAACGATGAGGATCACTAACAGACCGATAAATATAAAAATTTTCTCGGTTTTGGCAATGTCCTGGTCGACGGCGCTTAAAGAAGCGATAAAGCGCAAGGCGCCGACGATTTCCTCTCCTGATTTCAGGGGATTGGCAACCGCCATGACTTTTTGCCCGTTTAAGTGTCCCACCCATACCCCGGTTTTGCCATCCAGGGCCTCCTTAATATCGCTGCCGGCCATTTCCGGTGGAATGGCGCCCTGGGAGTCCATTACAATATTGCCGTCTCGGTCGGCGATCTGTACTTCGGCATTACTCTGGTTCCAGAATGCATCAACATTATAAAGCACATTGTCCTGCAGTGAGGTATTGGCAAAATACTTAGTATACATGTCCGCGCAAATCTTTATTTGATTGGTGAGACTGCCCTCCAGGCTGTTATAATAGTTCTGCTTAACGATATAGATAAGCAGCATTTCCAGAATCACAACCGTGAAAATAATAACGACCATAAAACTGGCGGTTAATCTTAATCTGATTCCTTTCATCATGTGCTCCTATTGAGGTCCCGCCTGCCATCGATAGCCGTAACCCCATACAGTTTTGATATATTCCGGCTCAGATGGATTATCTTCCAGCTTTTCCCTCAACCGCCTGATATGTACGTCCAGAGTTTTGGTATCGCCAAAATAATCCTGTCCCCAGACGGCATTCAACATCTCATTGCGTTTAAGCGCCTTGCCCTGATTTTCCATAAACATCTTAAGCAAAGCAAATTCGGTGGGCGTTAATTCTATTTCTATATGGTTTTTAAAAAATTTATTGGCAGCAAGGTCCAGTAATAAACCATCGCATGTAAGCGCATTATCTTCCGCCTTGGAATGACTCTTGCGCCTTAACATGGCCTTGATTCGTGCTATCAACTCCAGGGGATTAAACGGTTTGACCAAATAATCATCTGCACCCA
>NZ_DIPG01000109.1:7665-7793 GCF_002426325.1 Syntrophomonas sp. UBA5494
TTCAAGGCCGAGAATTTTATCGGTGTCCTGACTCTTGGCCGTCAGCATAATAATAAACGTTTCGGGCATCGTTTCCCGAACCCGCTGGCAGACTTCGAACCCGCTGATTCCCGGCAGCATCAAATCCA
>NZ_DIPG01000093.1:0-6023 GCF_002426325.1 Syntrophomonas sp. UBA5494
CCAGGAGAATAATTCCCATAAAACGACAAATTTGGCGAGGATAAAGAGGTAGAATGTTCATTAGGGGCCAAAAATGGGGAAATGGGGATTGAAGTTGAACCTTAGAAATCGCTTATTATTGGGTGTGGCAATGCTACTGATACTGCAGATATTATTATTCGGCTTTGCGGTGAGCACCTTGAATCAGAATAATAAAGCCATGGAGGAGATACTTCGTGACCGATATGTAAAAATAAACCATATCAACGCCATTCGCTATGAGCTTAATCATATCAGTTTATCTCTGCATAAGGCCAGTGCGGGGGGGCATGATCCCATAGAACAAATACAAGCCGTAGACAATTCCATTCTAAACATCAATTCGATGCTGATTCGCCTTGAAAACACCGTCGTTACACCTCAAGGGCTCGATATTATGGCCAAATTTAAGACTCAATATGAAGACTATCAAGAGGTTGTGGCGGAAACAACATCATATATTGAACAAGGTCTGTCTAACGACCTGGTAACCCGGTTGTCGGCTAGAGAAGAAACTCTCCACAACCGCCTCTTAGCTACGGTTGAGGAATTTGGAGCACTGCAGGAACAGTTAATGACTGAGGCTCTGGACCGTTCTCAGGCTTCTTCGGCACGTATGGTGAGAATACTGGTGCTCTTCTTCATAATCTATCTGACCCTGTCCATAGGGATCGCCGTCTGGATTCTGCGCAGTATGATCGGGAATATCTCCAAGGTTTCCAGGGTTATTTCTTCTGCAGCTGATAAAAGCTCCGATATGCCTAGACTCGACATCGATTCACGGGACGAGTTGGGGGCCATTGCCGAAGCTTATAACAAGATGGCGGAGGGAATCGAGAATTACGCCCGTCTCGAGCAGAAGAACTCGCTTTACATGCAGGAGAGAACCTGGCTGAGCACCAATATCGCCCAGCTTACCACCTCATTTCAGGACATGCCCAATCCCCGCGAATTAGGCAGCTTTTTCATCACCAGGATCTGCCCTCTGGTTGAGGCGCAATACGGTGTAATATACCTGAAACAGAATGATTTAACTTATGACAAGCTGGCAGCTTATGCGGCCGATGCTTCGGTAATCACTGCCGGCAGCATTCATATTGGAGAAGGGCTTATCGGACAATGCGCTAAGGAAAACAAAAAGATCATTATTGAACAAACCCCGGAAAACTATATCAAAATAACCTCTGGTTTGGGATCATCAGCTCCGGCAGCCCTAACGGTATTGCCGGTGGAATTCGGTGATCAGGTATTGGCCGTTGTGGAAATCGCTTCATTCAAACCCTTCAGCGATTTGCACCAAGAGCTTTTGGACAAGATCACCAGCAATCTCGGGGTGTCCCTTTTCGGGCTGATGCAGCAGATGCAAGTCAACGAACTGTTGAATGAAAGCCGGGTGCTCAACGAAGAATTACGGGTTCAAGCCGAAGAACTGCAGAATCAATCTGAGGAATTGCAAAGCCAGCATGAAGAATTAAGAACCATCAATGAGCAGCTCGAGGGCAACAACCTCAAATCCGAACAGCGCCGATTCGAATTGGAGTCAATCCGTTTGGAGCTGCAGGAAACCAATCTACAGCTTATGCAGGCATCGCAGTTTAAGTCTGAATTCCTGGCCAACATCTCCCACGAACTGCGCACCCCCTTGAACAGTATTTTGATATTAGCGGAAATCCTGGCCCAGAATCCAGATGCCAACCTCATGCCCAAGCAGGTTGATTTTGTCAAAACCATATATAACTCGGGCCGGGACTTATTGGATCTAATCAACCAGATCTTGGATTTGACCAAGATAGAGTCCGGGAAAATGGAGGTCAACTACAGTGAAATCTCGCTGTCAATCCTGCTGGATTCCGTAGGGAACCACGGCTCCCTGGAAGCAATGCGCAAAGGCATTGATTTCTCGGTCGAGTCTGATCCCGGATTGCCTGATATCATCTACAGCGATGAACAGCACCTGCTGCACATCATCAACAACCTGCTTTCCAATGCCTTCAAATTCGCACCCCAGGGCCGGGTCAAATTAGGCGTAAAAAGATCGAACCGGTTTTTCAGCGCTGATGAATATCCTGACCTTAACAGCTCCGGCTTGAATCTCGAAATCACCGTTAGCGACAATGGTATTGGCATCCCGGAGGATAAACTGGAAGTTATATTTGAAGCTTTTATGCAGGTCAACGGGGCTACCAACCGCAATTACGGAGGCTCAGGCCTGGGTTTGTCAATATGCCGCCGGACCGTCCAGCTTTTGGGCGGGTTCATTGAGGTGGAAAGCCAACCCGGCCGGGGCAGCACCTTCAGGGTTTACATCCCCTGTGATGTGGGGGTTTTGGGGCGCCAAATCGCCAGCAGTGTGGACAATGAAAGGCTGCCGGCCGAAATCGAAACAGAAGCTGATTTAATAATAAGGTCTGAACAAGAACAGGAATGCGAAATAGCCATTAGCGAAAAAGACCCGGCGGAAGACCCTGAATCCATTCCCGACCGGGGCAATCTAGCCGGCAAAAACATTCTCCTGGTAGACGACGATATGCGCAACGTGTTTGCCCTGACTTCCGTGTTGGAAGGCAGCCAGATCAGAGTGTTGTTCGCCGAAAATGGCCGCGAAGCTATCGAGGTCTTACAGCAGCATCCCGAAATTGACCTGGTGATCATGGATATCATGATGCCGGAGATGGATGGCTACGATGCCATACACAACATAAGGCTGATACCTGAATATCAAGACCTGCCTATCATTGCCCTGACCGCCAAAGCCATGAAAGGGGACCGCCTCAAATGTATCGAAGTCGGGGCTTCTGACTACATCAATAAACCGGTTGATATCGAGCAGCTGCTTTCTTTGATAAGTGTTTGGTTGTACAAATAAATGAGTATCGATCTGCTTTCAAGCCAACCGGCAGCCAATGACGGCGATGAATTGGAACAAATTGAAATCACGCTGTTGCTTGAAGCTATCTATCGCCGCTATGGCTATGATTTCAGGGATTATAACTACCGCTCCATCCGGCGCCGGGTGCTTTATCGCATGGGATTGCTTAATATTGCTACGGTTTCAGCCTTACAGGAGATGGTTCTGCGCCAAACCAAGGTTTTCGAGGCTTTGGTCTCTGACTTTACCATCAGTGTAACCGAAATGTTTCGCGATGCCGTATTCTTTAAAGCTCTGCGTGAGCAGGTCCTGCCTGCTTTGCGCTCCTACCCGCTGATTCGTATTTGGCATGCGGGCTGTTCAACCGGTGAGGAAGTGTATTCAATGGCTATTCTTCTGCAGGAAGAGGATCTGTATGAGCAAAGCCGGATATATGCCACCGATATCAATCCGCAATCGCTTGAGAAGGCCAACAACGGAATTTTCTCTTTGGAAAAAATGCAGCAGTACACCCGCAACTATCAGCAGTCAGGTGGTAAAAGGGCCTTCAGCGAGTATTACCTGGTGAGAGGCAAAGACGCGGTATTCGACCAGGACTTGAAACGCAATATAGTATTTGCCCAGCACAACCTGGCAACTGACAGTTCTTTTAACGAATTTCACCTCATAGTCTGCCGAAATGTCCTGATTTATTTTAATGCCAGTTTGCAGCAACGAGTAAAAGAGCTGTTTTATAGGAGCCTGGCCGTTTCAGGGTATTTGGCCCTGGGAAACAGAGAGGGAATAGAAAACGTTAAAGGTGATGGTTATTATGACACAGTGGATGCCGGCAATAAAATATACCGAAAAAAGCCATAAAACAAATAGTGCCAAAGTTAATGTTCTGGTAGTGGATGACCATGTGGAAAACCTGGTTGCTATTGAAGCCATACTGGCCTCTCCGCGCTATCACATCCGTTCGGTAACCTCGGGCGCCGACGCACTCAAGCAGATTATGCAGCAGGACTATGCCTTGATTCTTATGGATGTGCAGATGCCTGATCTAGATGGATTTGAAGTTGCCCGCCTGATCAAATCCCGGCAGAAAACCCGGCATATCCCGATAGTGTTCATAACCGCCATTAACCAGGCTGCCGAGCATGTGGAAAGGGGATATGCGGTGGGTGCGATTGACTACATCTTTAAACCGTTTAATCCCCAAACCCTGCGCTGGAAGGTGGAAGCCCTGATCAATTACCAGGCTTATTATGACCAGGTGGAAGCCCAGAGCATGCTTTTGCAGGAAAAAACCAGGGAGTTGGAAGAGGCCTACCAGCAGTTGCATTTTATTAACACCAATCTGGAAAACCTGGTAGAGCAGCGCACCAAAGAAGTATTGATATCCAATGTCCAGCTGCAGCGGGAGATAGCCGAACATAAGCTTACCAAAGAGCATTTCCGCAAAATATTCGCTTTAAGCCCCAACCTGATGTCGATCCGTTCTCTGCATGATGCCAGGATTCTGGATGTGAACCAGAGCTGGCTGGAATACAGCGGCTACAGCCTGGAAGAGCTAACCGCAATAGACCAAAAACCTTTCTATCAAATTGAGGAACCGGGATACAGCATAACAGACAGCATAATCGAGATCCAGGAAAAGGTGCACAACCTCAAAGTAAGCTACAAGACCAAAAGCGGTGATACCCGCTATGGCTTGCTCTCGACCGAACTGATGAATACCCTGGGGGAAAAGCAAATATTGTCTGTGGTGACGGATATCACTGAGATCGATCATTTGCAAAAAGAAATGACTCGATTGGATCGACTTAACCTGGTCGGGGAAATGGCAGCTTCCATCGGCCATGAGATCAGAAACCCGATGACTGCGGTGAGGGGATTTCTTCAGCTTTTGGCCCATGAAGACAACGCTTTGAATAATGAATATTATGATCTCATGATAAGTGAGCTGGATCGCGCCAACGGTATCATTTCCTGCTTCCTGGCCCTGGCCGGCAACAAAACCGTTGAGTTGGAATGCGTTTGCCTGAACGATATTATCAAAGCTTTATATCCTTTGATCAAGGCGGATGCTTTGCGCTGTGACAAAAACCTCTGTCTGGAGCTGGGAGAAGTAGAACCGTTGATGCTGGATGACAAGGAAATCCGCCAGTTGATTATGAATCTGTGCCGCAATGGCCTGGAGGCTATGGGCAGCGGAGGAACCCTCTGTATTAAAACCTGCCGGCTTGCTGATGAGATCATGCTGACGGTACAAGATCAAGGCTCCGGCATCGATCAAAATCTCATCGATAAACTCGGCACTCCCTTTTTAACTACCAAACCGGAAGGCACCGGCCTGGGACTGCCGGTATGCTTCAGCATTGCCCATCGCCATCAGGCCCGCGTGGATATTCAATCAGCTCATACCGGAACCAGCATTTCCGTCATATTTCCGCTGCGCAGGGAAAGCGTTAAAGAGCTGCAATTAGATGGTTTGATGATGGGATAGCTGTAGAGCGGAGGTGGAATCTGAGCAACGTTGGCTGCGTTTTACTCCACCCGCATAATCAAAAAGCTCCCGGTATGACTTTTCAAGCCTGCCTGGAGCTTTAGATTTGCTCATATTTGATAAACAGATATACAGCTATAATGTAATGAGCCGCTACGGCCTTGCCTTAAATGGTGCAGGGGGGCGGGGGGAGTGCCCCCCTTGCGGCATTAAATATCCATGACAGGCCCGCCATGGCCGTAAAAATAAATCAGCTTCTCATTCAGGTAATCCACAGATACGCTTTTAGAGCCCTCCGGGGTGAGCAATGTAACCGTATCCCCGCCCGAATTTACCCGGGCCTGATTATTTTTGGGGGTTGGCCTGGAAAATCTAGTTTTTACCATAACTCCCTCCTTTTTTTCCATTACGGGACCGCCATTATTATAAAAATAAGCCAACTTTTGGTTCAAGTCCTCCATGGTCATCTTTGCTTCGCGATCTTTTTTGGAAACCAGCGTAAGTTCGGTTGTAAGAGATTTACTCTCCACCCCGGTTTGAAAAGGAATATCCATCAACTTGCTTTTCAATGCTCGATTCATTTTATTTTGCCTCCTTTCATCGTGGGTCATTACCTTGTGAATTAATTAACAATAATTGATGCAAAGA
>NZ_DIPG01000015.1:0-4644 GCF_002426325.1 Syntrophomonas sp. UBA5494
TCGCGCACCCCTGAAACACCGAACTTTGGCCCTTTAAACTGGGCCAGGAAATCCGGCGGGAATTTGATGTCCAGCAGTTTTAAGGGACCGATCATGGAGATGTTCCCGATGATGGTTGACAGCAGCATTGGGATCTGTGGTCCAAAGTTTACGGCAGGGAAAGCCAGTTGAAATACCCACTGGCGCACCTCCTGCAGCGTGGGGACCTCATATTCATTGCCCGGCACCTCGTAGATTCCAACCACCTTGGCCACATATTTTCCCCGTACTTCCGCGGTCTCTTCAGGAACAGGCACCCAGGTGCCTGTGGTCTGTTCTATTGCAATGGAAGTGACTTTTTTAACGATGTCCACTTCTCTGCCGGTCTGCAAGTAGTAGGTGGCGATCACATAGCCGCCGACAGCCTCAATATGTTCCGGCAGGGCCATCATGTCCAGGTCTGACAATAGTAATACCTCCTTGCTGCTAAACTTAGATTTTTCATGGCAGTCTGCCCATCATCCTCGCTGCAGGCCATTAGGCCTCTAAGCTATTCGTACATTCAAAGGGTGTGCATCACGGTGTTAAAATATTTACCCCATAAAAAAAGCCCCGGGCTTGACCCGAGGCACTTTGGCTGAGGATAAATCTTATATTTTGCGCTGTTTGAAGAATTCTTTCAGTTCTTGTTTTGATGCACTGCTGAGGTTATGCCAGCGAATTCCCTGAATGGCTCCTTCAAGGCTGCAAAGGGTATTATAGCAGGTATCACCTTCTAGCTGGCGGAGTCTGAGAAAAGCCTCTTTGCTCCCCAATTCCATCAAGACATCTATGTCATCCACCCCTATGGAAGCCAGGCGTCTTTCCAAATCCTTCCCTATATTGGGCAGATCTTTCAGCCTGCCCTTGGGTTTGGGGACCTGGAATTCATAATATACCTGACTCCATTTATCCATCTCCAGAGGCTCATAACTGCGCTCCCAGAACTGCGTCTTATTGTGACGATCCACCAGCAATATTGTAGACACCCTGGTGCCGTAATCATATTCCCTGCTGGCCACAAACACCGGGCCCAGCATCCTTTCCTTTTTCAATCCTATTCCGGTATCCGGCAAGTTCTCATCCGTGGGATATTCCCGGTCTCGCAGAATGACGAATAAATCTTCCGCATCGAAATGCGGTTGATGCAGAACTTCGCTTAAAGCGTCGGTTCCTTTGCTGACTTTGGGCCAGGGAACATCCAGCAGGCTGTTGCTCAGACCATGGATTCCCGGCTGTATTGGGCGAAGGACTCTTTCACGGTTGGAAAAGTAAAATAAGGTTTCATAATCTCCCAAGAGCAGGTTAAAGCTGTTATATGCCCTTCCCCCATCCTCAAGTGAGTCTATGTAGCTCTGTGGGTCCTGGCTGCTCTGTAAATAATTCTGAACCAGCAGCCCTCGGGAAGGAGCGTTATTCTTGTGGTTAAAAGGATCGCGGTAATTGGTCAAGGCTGCAAAACGCCCGTTTTTAGTGATGCCCATCCAGGTACCGCCCGCTTGCAGGTCCCTTCCCGCCAGAATATGGGGATAGTCTTCCCAAATCTCCGCTCTTGAAGTGGGGCGCTGGTAAAACTCGTCGCGGTTGGCGGCGACGACCAGTTTATATCGGGGATGATCATCCCAGGCCAGCAGAATAAGACACATGTTTTCCTCTCCCCTTCATCATCAGGATTGGCATAATGACAATTACTTCCGGATTATTGGCAAAAAATATTATAGATATCATACCGCACCTGCAAGAGATAATAAAGAAACGGCCCCGGCCTCCTGATCCGGGAAAAATTTTTCGACAAAAAGCATTTCCAGTGGGATTTGGGCAGAATAAGTTCATCAGATTTTTTATTCATCTAACAGTGTATAAGAAAAACTGCTTTGAGATTCATGTAACGTCTCTATTAAGGATAAGGAGCCATGTCCAAAGAAAAGATCATTGAATTCTCTTCCTGGATAATATTGCTTACGCTTCTCTTTTGGGTGGTGCCGGTTGAGCGAATTCGCGAAGCCCTGGTAATATTCTTTTTCAAACAGAGTTTAACCTGGCTTTCTGGACTATTAGTGGTGCAGATGGGATTTATAGAATACCCTTTGCGCATATTTCCCAAAGCAACCCGGTCCAGCTTCACTTTCGAGTTCTTTGCCTATCCGGTGATATGTATTTTCTTTAACCTTTACTACCCTTTTGGGGAAAGTGTCAGCCGGCAAATACTGCATTATTTTGCCTTCACGTCGGCTATTACTTTGATTGAGTATATTTTAGAAAAACACACTCAATTGATTAAGTATATTAAATGGGCCTGGTACTGGACCTGGCTGACTCTGTTGATAACCTTTGTAATGTCAAATTTTTTCTACCGCTGGTTTTTCTCGCTTTGATCATTGGTAACACCAATAACCCTACCGAAAGAGGTAGGGTTACAATGGCTTGTATTATTTAAATAGACAATCTGACTCTATACTACGGAAGAATATAATTCCAAACCGGCTTGGAAAGCCTTGAGGTTTACTTCCAGGGCTTTGGCAGGCACGGTGTGCTTAATGGCTTGTTCCACCTCGTTCACCGGCAGATGAATGGCAGCCGTCAGGACGCCTAATAATACCACATTGGCAGCTTTTACGTTGCCGCATGCTATAGCGGTCTTGGTGGCGTCCACAACCAGGGTATTGGGGGCCAGAGCTTTGATGCGCTCTACGATATCGTCCGGATATTTTACCTTGCCGCTCATCACCGGCAAGGGATCGATCCTCTCGTTGTTAATAATCACCCGGCCATCAGGCTTCAAGTAATCGAGCCAACGGGCGGCTTCGATTTTCTCGAAGGCCAGAAGTATATCCGCATCGCCTTTTTTGATAATGGGTGAATAAACCTTCTCCCCGTAGCGCACTTCAGATACCACGCTGCCGCCGCGCTGAGCCATGCCGTGTATCTCCGATACTTTAACATCAAAGCCCATCTGCACGGCTACATCGGCCAGAATCCGGCTGGTCAGGAGGGTCCCCTGGCCGCCCACTCCTACTATCAGAACATTGGTCACCTTTTGCTTATCCATGCTTATCCCTCCACTGCCTTTATGGCGTCGAACTTGCATACTTGTGCGCAGAGGCCGCAATTCACACAAGAATTATCGTTTATGACGGCTTTGCGTTCCGCCTTCACCGGAGAATCGAGATAGACCAAACCGGTACAGCCCAGCCTGATGCATACCGAACAGCCATTACAGATCTCCTGATCTATATAGTACTTCTGCGTGGAAGGCTCATGGGGTATCAGCACACAGGGGCGCTTGCAGATTATCACTGAAGGCTCGCGCCGCTCCAGCTCAGTTTGCAGCGTTCCCTGCAACTGCTCCAGGTTAAGGGGATCGACCACCTTTACATGTTGGATGCCGATGGCCTTAACCAGGGCTTCCAGATCCAGGCGCGCGGTAGGCTCCCGGCGAATAGTCAGTCCGGTGGCGGGATGATCCTGATGCCCGGTCATGGCAGTCGTGTCATTGTCCAAAATCAATACCGTCGAAGTCCCCTGATTATACACCACATCTATCAGAGCGGTGATGCCGGAATGAACAAAGGTGGAGTCGCCGATTACCGCCACGACTTTATCGGCAAAGTCAGCCCCGCGGGCCTTTTCCATGCCCAGGGCGGTTCCTATGCTGGCCCCCATGCAAATGCAGGAGTCCAGGCCTTCCAGTGGTGCGATGGCCCCCAGGGTATAGCAGCCGATGTCTCCCATCACCGCCAGTTTCATCTTCTTCAAAGTATAAAACACGCCGCGATGCGGGCAGCCCGCGCACATGACCGGCGGGCGGCCGGGCACCTGGGTGCTGAGCCCGAATGGGTCGCTGTTGTCAACGCCCAGCAGCTTCTCTTCAATCAATTCCGGGCTGTATTCGCCCAGAAGTGTGAATAGTTCTTTGCCTTCTACCCTGATTCCCAGGGTTTTAACAAAATTTTCTATGACTGGCTCCAGCTCTTCAACCACCACCAGCCGTTTCACTCCGGCGGCAAAGGATCGAATCAGCTGTTCCGGCAGCGGATTTACCAAACCCAGTTTAAGGATGGAGACATCGGGCATAACCTCTTTAACGTATTGGTAGCAGATCCCGCTGGTGATGATGCCCAGTTCTCTGTCACCCCATTCGATGCGGTTCAAGGGGGTTTTCTCGGCATACTCTTTTAACTGCAAAATACTCTTTTCGACTTCTATATGACGGCTTTTGGCAAAGCCGGGCAGCATTACGTATTTGGGAGCATTCTTTTTGTAAAGAGGCAGCTCTCGCCGCTCTAGCTGGCCGGTTTCCACCAGGGTCTGTGAATGGGCCAGCCTGGTGGTGATTCTGAACATCACCGGGGTGTCAAACTGTTCACTCACATCAAAGGCCAGCTTGCAGTAATCCAGGGCTTCCTGACTGTCGGAAGGCTCAATCACCGGCAATTTGGCAAATATCCCGTAGCCGCGGTTGTCCTGCTCATTCTGAGAAGAATGCATGCCGGGATCGTCAGCCGATATTAAAACCAGGCCGCCGTTAACACCGGTATATGAAAAGGTATATAAAGGATCGGCAGCCACATTCACGCCCACATGTTTCATGGCTACCAGGGTTCTGGCCCCCCCGATGGAAGCTCC
>NZ_DIPG01000015.1:4925-12764 GCF_002426325.1 Syntrophomonas sp. UBA5494
CTAATCCTCCTTAACCCTTTGGCAATATACAAAAAAGCCTCCCACCCGGGCGGATGGAGAGACATAACCCGCAATACCGCAGCTTGGCCGGGTATTGATTCAAATGAATGATAACACAGGTTAACTTTTTATGTAAATAACAATTAACTCCACTTGTTCCCGCATCTGGTGGCATCCCAATGGATCAAAGCCTGGCTGACCAGGTAGGCCATATGGTATACATGGGCCAGTGAACCATATGTGATGGGGCGGGCCGTGCGCTGATTCTGTCTGACCCCAACTACCCCGGTGATGGCCAGCTCTCCAACGGCTGGCAGGCGCTTGCCGACCGCTTTAGCCGGCAATACCGGACCCCGCCGGACTTTTATCGTGCCGATTTCGACCTCAGTCCCTACTGAGGCGTCGATGGCGATTTCAAAGCGGTCATGATGAGCCTCCTGTATCAGCCGGAGTTCCCGGGGTATATTGGAGGCGTGCAGGGGGTGATCCAGATCCCCATACACCGGAACCGAAATACCGGCCTGATTCAGCATGGAACCGGTCAACGGCCCAAAACAATCCAGAACATGACGGTCTGACCCGATGCACAGGATAACCGGCGGACCGGTGATGTCTTTTAAGGCATCGTCAATAACCGCCTGCAGCTGCACTGCAACTCCAGCTTCAGTATAATGCTTGCTGAAAAATACCATAAGTTTTCGTCATCCCTCAATTTCCTGTAAAACCGATTGCAAAGCTTTGATAAAACGCTGGTTTTGCTCCGGGGTCCCTACGGTTACCCGAATCGAGGTAGGGCATCCAAAGCTTTCGCAGCTGCGTATAATGACCCCTTTTTTGAGCATTCCCCGAAAAACCATTCCGGCATCCCGTCCGGTGTCAATAAATATAAAATTGGCCTCGGTAGGAGTGTATTCCAGCCCCAAACCAGCCAGGGCCTGGTATAAATAGGCTTTGCCGCAGCGATTCAATCTGAGGCTTTCGGCAATATGTTCGGCATCATCCAGTGCTGCCATGCCGGCATACTGCGCCAGGCTATTGATATTGAAAGGCTCTCTGACCCTTTCCAGGGTTGAGATTATCGCGGGGCTGCTGATGCCATATCCCAGGCGCAGGGCGGCCAAACCGTACAGCTTGGAAAAGGTTCGTAAAACGATGGTTTGCGGCCTTTTCTCCAATAACGCCTGGGCGCTCCTATACTCCGGGCTTTCCACATACTCGCTGTAAGCCTCGTCAATCACCAGCAGCACATCCCGGGAAAGCCGGTTTATGAATCCGCTCAACGCTTCCCCCGTCACCATGGTGCCGGTAGGATTGTTGGGATTGCATATGAATATGATCTTGGTTCTAGGGCTGACGCATTCCAGCATGGCCTTTAAGTCATGGGTGTTGTTCAGCAAAGGAACCTGGATGCATTTGGCCCCCATCACCGTGCTCACGAATTCATATTCCGAAAAGGTGGGATGCGGCAGTATGACCTCGTCGCCCGGATTCAAAAAGGCTTCCGCCAGCATCTTGAGGATCTCATCAGAACCGTTGCCCACTGCCACGCAGTCAGCATCCACCTGCAGCCTTAGGGCCAGTTTGGCTTTAAGGTCGCGGTAGCTGCTGTCCGGATAAATATGCATATCACCCAGATGTTCAATAATTGCCTGTTTGGCCAACGGCGCCGGTCCCAGCGGGTTCTCATTGGATGCCATTTTAATAACATCGGTAAGCCCCAGCTCCCGCTTTACTTCTTCAATTGGTTTGCCCGGCACATATGGCTTGAGATTGAATATCTGCGGCCTGGCCTGGCGGGCGATAAAGTCGTCCATCGCCAAACCTCCATTTGTTATTATATTACACCTTGCTTCTATCAATAACTCATTTCGCCTAACCCATGATCTTGACACATTGAAATATTCTCCGGGGCTTTAGGCCCGTTTCATGCGGCGCGCTTACTGCGATGTATTCCGAGTTAAAAACACAGGTGTTTCTTTCGGTTGGCCCGTCAAGAAACACCATACTCTAAACCTGATTGATTTATGCAGCCTGCAACAATCCTTCCGACCTTCTCACCAAGACCAGGTTTATGAACCGGTTTATCTACCGTACTACCCCAGTCTCTCCAGTATAAACTGCGGCAAAGCGAATGCCGCTCGATGAACATGTTTATTGTAATATTTTAAACCATTGATAATGGCTGTGTCATCAGCTATTTGCAAGGGATCATAAGTTTTGCTGGCGGCCGTGAAAGACCAGGGCCCGCTGACATAAGTGGGCACAGTGGCCAGATAAACCCGGGTTATGGGAAATATGTCTTTCAGGTTGGCGACAACGGTGTCAAATATCTGCCCGTAGTACAGCGGTGATTCGGATTGTACCGCCAGCATGCCGTCGTCAGCCAGGGCATTGTAAATATCCAGATAAAAGGAGCGGCTGTATAGCTGAATAGCCGGCCCCACCGGATCGGAGGAATCGATCAGAATCACATCGTATTTCTGCCCGGTTTCACGAACGTAATTAATGCCGTCATCAATATGGAGCCTGGTCCGGGGATCCTCAAAACCGCTGGCTACCCCGGGCAGGTATGCCTTGCATATTTCCACAACCCGGCGGTCAATCTCCACCATATCTACTCGGGCCACCTGCGGGTGCTTCAAAACCTCCCTCAGGGTACCCCCGTCTCCTCCGCCTATAATCAGCACCTGCTGAGGATGAGGGTGGCTCATCAACGGTACATGGGCTATCATTTCGTGGTAAACGAATTCATCCTTCTCCGTATACTGCACCGCTCCGTCCAGTATGAGGGTGCGCCCCCATTCCGCCAATTCGGCAATCGTCAATTCCTGGAATGGTGTGGTCTCTTGATGGAGTTGCTGGAGAACCTTCCATTGTACCGAATACCCCGGGGTATTCTGCTCACAAAACCAATGTCCTGCCATATTGTGTTACCTCCCATGCAAAAGGCTATTCACCCAGGTTGATCAGATCCCGCAAAATAAGCAGATTGTGCTCCAAATTGCTCTGGTCTTTAAAATCTACAGCTAATAGAGTAGCTTTTATAATATCGTCGACTTCGTTACAGTCTGCCCTGGGCTGCCATTTTTTTAACAGGTTAATCAATTCCCGCTGCTCCCGCTTGATTATCACCGTTTCCAACAGGTTGAGCAGGAAGTGTAATTCCCCGCTATCGATCCTGCCAGTTATAAATAAATCCATAATTGTTGTAGCAGTATCATCATAAAGCAATTTCCATTCAGCGTTGGTTGGCATCACCTGGCCATCCTTTCGGCATCCTTCATGGTTTGCTTCTGCAAGTCGAATTGAATGGGTATGCGCACCCCGCTGCGGCCATCCCGGTTTTTTTCAATGGATATGTAGTAATTGGGATTGACGTACTTTTTCAGTTCCTCATCCTCAGCCAGGTCTTCCCGGGGTATCGGACTTAACTTCAGCATTAGGTCGCTTTCGTTTTTCATCCGCTTGGCGCCTTGCAGAGTGCCGTCCGGATTCAGCTGCACCAGACACATCACCGCAACCTGCAGGTTCTGGGCCAGCATTTTCTGGGTTTTGACAATCTGTTCCAACATCTGCCATTCCTGCAAGCGCGGGTCATGCTTCTCCATACGCCCGATATAATCGATAATCATCAGGTCGATCTTCTTTTGCGTTTTGAATTTGCGCGCAATGGATATGGTTTTTTCCGGGGTCAAATTGGGACAGGGATAAGAATAAAAACCGCTGCCGCGCAATCGCGAATAACCGTTTAAGATGATAGACAATTCATTTTCATTGATATCTCCGATGCGGATGCGGTCATGATCGATCGAGGACAAAATCGACCCCCAGCGCAGAGCGATCTGCTGGCGGCTCATTTCAGTATTTAAATAGAGCATGCTCATGCCCTGATCAACTGCCACCGCTTTTGCGGTATGCAATGCAAACGCGGTTTTACCATGACCGGTCTGAGCCCCCAAGATGATCAGGTCGCCCGGCTTATACCCCAGGGTGATACGGTTAAGACTGTCGAATCCAGTGGTCAAACCATCCAAGGGTATAACCCCTTTGTGAACCTCCTGTATCTCCCGGTAACGCAGGAAACGCCTTTCCACTTCATCATAGCCCAGGCTGGCCATATCCTCGGGGGTGTCAACACGATCATCGATTTCCAGTGCGGTCAGGTTGGTAAGCTTTTCTTCGGCCTCCATCAACAGCTGCTCCACTTCCTGATCGCTCTCACTCTGCAGCAGTTCCATGCTGTTCTTTAAAAACTCCACAAACTTGCGCACCCTGGCTTTGTCCCGCACCCTTTTGATCCAGTATTTTATATTTTCGTCATCAATGTAGTGTTCGACAATATGCTTGAGTTCTTCTATATCCCGGGTGCTCTTCAACAGACCCAGGGAGTGTCCTTCTTTGAGAACCTCCACATAAGTAGGTCTTATTTCGCGGGCGAATAGGATACCGGTCAACTCGAAAATAGTGGCATGTTTGGGTGAATAAAAGTCCGCCGTGGTGAGGCTGTTTTGAGCCTCAATGCAGGCCTCTTCAGAGTGAAGCATTGAAGACAAAACCCTTTTCTCGCTCTCCAGGTCAAACATCATTTCATCTGATAGTTGTTGGCGGATACTAACGGGCATAAGTCACCATCCTAAATATAAAACGGGGATGCTCCCCGTTTTTAATTATACCTTAGTTTTGATTTCCTCGGCATTGGGTGGTATATAAATTTCATAATCTACAGCCGGTTTGGTTTTATTGCCAGGGGTTGCGCCGTCACCGCCCGCCCGTGTTTTCTGCTTCGATAGCTTGAAACTGCGCATCTCCGCGTCCACTTCCTCCAATTGGCGTATTTCTTTGCTCATCCAGTTTGACAAAACACTATCTACATATTCCAAGCCCCCGCTTTTGGTGCGCTGGCACATGATCTCACCGGCTTTCATGATCATGGCATGTGAAAAGCCCCAATCATAGCGCCATTTCTGATAAATGCGGCGCCTGGCCTCAGCTCCCATATCGATACCGGTAAAAGTGCCAAATTCCAGGAGGTCGGGATCAAAAGCCTGATTACGCTGCGCGGGCCCATTGTTGCGATCCACAAACCGGCTGAAGTATATTTCCATGCCATCCAAACTGCTGATGGCATATTTCTTTATGTCAGTGGCAATGTGACTGATTTCCCGAGGATTCTTAATGTTGCGTTCAAAACACAGCTCCAGCATGCATAAGAGCAGTTCGGGCTTTAAAGCCATATCGCCCAGCCAGCGCCGCAGTTCTGATACCATGGTGGGACTGATCAGGCTGCCGGTTTTCTCGGCAATGAAATCAGCCACCTTTTTAAAATCAGCCTGATTGACCGAATTTGGAGAGGTCTGCAGCTGTTGTTCCTGCAACTGCAGTTGCAGCTGCTCGATTTGATCTTGATACTCCTTTATAACCACTTTGACCCCGGCCGGCACGGCTTTCTCGCCTTGCACCGATAATTGGGGGTGGTCGCGAATCATAAGGCTCTCCAGCTTGTCCATTAAAGGCTCGATATAAACGGTCTTATCGACCGTTCCCTTGCCGGGCTCCGAAAGCGCAATGATACCGAGCTTTTCTAACCGGGACAGTTTGCGGGTCAGTTTCTGTTTGCTCAGGCATGGGCATACTTGCAGCATTTTGCCTATTTCCACCCCGGTATGGTAAAGTGGTTTGCCCTGTTGGTAGGCATATAAGATGGTGGTCAGGATCCCTATGTCATCGGTAGTGAGATCTAATTCCTTGGAATACTCAAAAATAATGCCGGGTACATTAACATTGCCCCAGCGCATCATCTCCAGAAAGGCAGATTTGTCAGCCATATAGAACATTCCTCCAACCAGCAGGTAAAGGCATTATAACATTATATTCCAAGCTCTAACAAGGCAAGTAATTTTGTGATTAACAAGCATTGACGTCCATAAATGGCGTTCAATCAGAATGAAATTTAAATGCAGAGAAATTTTGCAGCTTTCCAACCTTGACGGATACTGATTGCCATTTTATCGGGAAATCAACCGCCTAAAACAGCAGCCTGCCATACTTATATTTGATTAAAAACCCTGCCGGTTGAGCTGCTGTTCAATTTCCTGAATAGACTTCATGATTCTATCGTAACGTCCCTCTTTCCAGTTCTCCTTAAACATGTCATGCAGCTTTAGCGATAAAGCCAGATAGGCCTGCTCGGCTTGCAAAGCCTGTGGAACAGCACCTTCGCGGTACTCCATCTTGGCTTCCAGGTGCTCGGTCGCGCCCAAGGTAAACTCATCCAGCCACTGTGGAATATAAACCGGCAGGTTCATTTCGGTGCGGAAGTACTCGGCCAGAGAGTTCAGGGATTCATCTTCTCCATGCACCAGAAAAATTCCCTTGGGTGGGGTTACGAAATTCTGCACCCAGCTGGTCAGGCCGTTTTTATCGGCATGGGCCGAATAGGCCTCTATAAATTCGATGTCGGCTTTGACCGCCACCTTTTCCCCGTGAATGGTTACTATCTTCTCGCCGCTGAGGATCCGTTTACCCAGGGTGCCTTCGGCCTGATAACCCACAAATAAGACGGTGGCTTCCGGGCGCCACAGGTTGTTTTTCAGGTGGTGCTTGATGCGCCCCGCTTCGCACATGCCACTGGCTGATATAATGATGGTTTTCCCCTGGCGGGCGTTTATGCCCATCGATTCTTCCTGGGTTTTTGTATATTTGAGGTTTATTAGTTTCAAAGGATGCTGGTTGCTGTTTTCCTCAACGTATTGACGGGTTACATCATCGTAAAATTCGATGTGCTTCTGAAATATCTCGGTGGCTGCGATAGCCAACGGGCTGTCAATATACACGATAATCTCCGGATCCAATTTGCCTTGCACATTCAACAGAAATAAATCGTAAAGCAGATCCTGGGTTCTCTCCACGGCGAACGCGGGAATGACCAGGTTGCCGCCTTTGGCTACGGCCTTATTGATGACCTCCAAAAGGGCCTCACTGCGGCTGCTCAATTGAGGATGAAAACGACTGCCATAAGTGGATTCCAGAATGATATAATCACCATTTTCAATGGTGCTGGGATCTTTGACGATAGGCTGTTTGGAATTGCCTAAATCACCGCTAAACACTAGTTTAAGGCGCTTGCCGTCTTCTTCTATCCATAATTCCACGATGCAAGCACCCAGTATATGCCCGGCATCGCGCAGCCGCACCTGCACCCCGGGAGCAACATCGATGATTTCATCCTGGTTTATGGAGCGGAAATGCTTGAGGCATTTGAGCGCCTCATCAACGGTATAAATTGGCTCGATGGGGGGTTTACCAGCCCGGCTTAGCTTGCGGTTCTTGCGCTCCACTTCAGACTCTTGAATGTAGCCCGAATCCGGCAGCAGGATCTGGGCAAGCTCTTCTGTGGCATGACTGCAATACACCAAGCCTTCAAAGCCTTGTTTATACAGTTTGGGGATAAGTCCGATATGATCGATATGAGCATGAGTGGCGATCACGAAGTCGATAGATTTGGGGTTAACGGTGAATTCTTGATAATTTCGTTCCTGCAGGGTTCTCGGCCCTTGAAACATTCCGCAGTCTACTGCGAATCTGGTTTCTCCTGTTTCGATGACAAAAAATGAGCCGGTTACACTACGGGCAGCTCCTAGAAATCGCAGTTTCATTTGCTACGCCTCCGATATCTTTCTGCCCTTCATTATACCGTAACTTGGTTGATTAGACTGCAACTATTTTGCGGGCTTCGCGGTGCCGGGCCAGACTTTCAAAACCCTGGTAAAATTCTATGACCTCCATTTTGATGCGATTTATCTGGCTGCTCCTGATAGCCTGCTCTAAATTGGAAAACCC
>NZ_DIPG01000015.1:13008-13900 GCF_002426325.1 Syntrophomonas sp. UBA5494
CTGAGGTCTATTTCATCACGTTCGATGAGGCGCAGGAGGCTGTGCAGCAGATTGTTAATCAGTTTATTGTGGAAAACCGCCACCATCACGTCACGCTTATACTGCTTGCATAGCAGGTAGCGCATATACTCTAACAATTCACGCTGCGCAGCGGGAGTCAATTTTTTATAATTGTTAAGAATTTCTATATCATTTAGGCAAATGTCTGTATACAGTAGAAAAACCCCCTTTGTATTCCCTAACAAAAGGGGTTCAACCCGGATAAGACAATTCCTTTAATAAAATATCGTAATATTACTGAACGTTTCTCGGTGTTTCGATTGCTTTCTTCATTTTAGGAGTATGTTAGCGCGATTTAGGCTTTTCTGTGTCGATTGAGAAAGCTGCCCATCCTTGAAACAGCCTCTTCGATATTGCTTACGCTGGCGGCGTAACAGCATCTGACAAAGCCTTCTCCACAGGAACCAAAAGCATTGCCGGGCACAACCGCCACCTTTTCTTCTTCCAGCAGCTTTTCACAGAATTCCTCGCTGCTCATGCCGGTGCAGCGAATTGAGGGGAAGCAATAGAAAGCCCCTTTCGGTTCAAAACAGCTCATCCCGATATCATCAAATCCGGCCAGCATGATACGGCGCCGGTAATTGTAGCTGTCCACCATTTTTTTCATCTCATGCTCTCCATTGCGCAAGGCTTCCAAGGCTGCTTTTTGCCCCATTATCGAGGCGCACATGATGGAGTACTGATGTATTTTCTTCATGGCGTCNNTAGCCGACTCGCCAGCCGGTCATGGCAAAAGCTTTGGAAAAGCCGTTCAATAAAACCGTGCGGTCACGCATCCCCGGCAGAGAGGCTATAGACACATGGCTCCCGTTATAAGTCAATTCCGAGTAGA
>NZ_DIPG01000015.1:14173-19448 GCF_002426325.1 Syntrophomonas sp. UBA5494
GGCTTAAGCCGGTACTGATCATGATTGAAGGTCTGCACCGGCACCGCTTTGCCATAGGCCAGCATAGCTCCGGGGGCGTAACATACAAAAGACGGTTCTGGAACCAAGACCTCATCACCGGGTTCGATTAACGCCCGCATAACCAGATCAACAGCCTCACTGACCCCAATGGTAATCAGAATCTCGTCCTCGGGAGAATAGCATACCCCTATCTTGCGCTTCTGGTAAAGGGCGATTTCCTCTCTCAGTTCAATAAGTCCATGGTTGGAGGTGTACATGGTATATCCCTTCTCCAGGGCATGGAAGCAGGCTTCGCGTATATGCCACGGAGTAACAAAATCGGGTTCTCCCACCCCCAAGGATATGACCCCCTGCATCTGCGAGGCCAGGTCAAAGAACTTTCTAATACCCGATGGAGGCACGGATTTGACCACATTTGAAACGTATTTCTCCATGCTGCTCACGGACTAATCACCAGCCTTTCATCTTCACGGGGATCTTCAAATACGAAATTATCGACTTTGTAGGTTTTCAGCACAAAATGGGTAACTGTACTCTGTACCTCATCGAGGGTGGACAGTTTATGCGAAACAAAGGAAGCGATCTCTTTCAGATTGTAGCCATCTACGACCACGGAAAGATCATAAGAACCACTCATCAAATGCACACTGCGCACCTCGGGAAACTTGCAGATTCTTTCTGCGACCCCGTTAAATCCCACTTCTCTTTGGGGAGTCACCTTGACCTCGATGGTTGCGGTTACTCCGTCGCTCTCCATTTTGTCCCAGTTGATAACGGTATTGTAGCCCAGTATGACCTTGTCGTCTTCCATCTCTCTGATGGCGCGGACGATGACTTTCTCGTCCTGACCTAACATGGTTGCGATCAATTTGGGGCTTAACTGGGCTTCATGAGCGATCAGATTGAGGATCTGTCTTTTTAGTTCCATGGCGATTCCTCCTTCTGGTTTATTTAATGGCGGGGAGCCTACCCTTGCCATTTGGGCAAATAAAAAACCCCCATCCTCAAGGGACGAGAGTTGCTCCCGCGGTACCACCCTAATTGGCGTCAGCCCGGCTTAACTAAATTAACGGCAATGCCGTCCGGCTTACTACTCGCGTATTAACCGGAACTCTCAGGTGGCTTTCACTACCCGCTCGCACCGGTTTTCACCCTTCCCGGCTCTCTGCGGCCAAACTGAGCAGTTACTCTTCTGATCATCGTTTTTATCTATTTAATTGTTTCATTGAAGCATAATAACATGTCATAGCTTGGCCAGTCAAGCCATAGTCAGAAATATTGTGTCGATTTTTTACAGCTGCAATAATATGCCAAAGTATACTGTATTTCTACACCGGCAGCAAATCTTTTCCTGAACTATTTATCGCTGCGGCGCATATTATTTATTTAAACATCAGGAGGTGATCAATTTGCTCCCTAGGCCCAATTTCAGCCCTGAAGAACTGTCTGTGGCCCGAAGGCTGGAGAAATACTTCTCCAACGCGGATATGGACTTTCTCGAAAAGGTTTTCCAGGCTCAGCTTATCGCCAGTTATGAATTGGAATCCGGCCAGCCGGCAACAGAAACCGAGCGCATTCAAATCATGACCTTTATGGACACCCTCGACACCATCTGGCACAAGTTGACCCGGCCTTAACAGCCGCGGTCAGCTTGAATGATTACTTGAACAACAGAAACTTCTTCTTCAATATCAAGTATTCCACTCCATACCCCACCAGCATGATCACAAAGATGGCCAGGAAAACAAACCGCTCAATCGCCAAACGCTGGTTGATATCAGCTATTACCCCCTCTCTTTGCCCGGCATAATCAAAAATACTCTGCCGCTCTTCTTTCATGGAGGCTATTTGATGGTAGTTGCGATAGATTTCGTCCTGCAACAGGTAGTATTGCTGCCAGTTGATGATCCGTTCCTCTTGCAGGGCTTTTACCCATTGATTGAGCTGGCCCATTCTCTCATTGCTGGTATAGAGCAAAGCATCATATAATGGGACGCCCCGGCTGCTCGGCGGCTGCTTAAGCCCGGAAAGCATGCATAGTGTAGGAGTGATGTCAACGATCATGCTATTGCCGATGCGGGTTCCCACCTGAAATCCGGGACCGTGAATAATCAAAGGTACCTGGTCGCTGGGTGAAGAGCTGCGCGGTGAAGTGACAATGATAATCGAGCTATAATACAGCCCCTCATTACGGAGAAAAGCCAGAAAATCACCGATGGCCTGGTCGGTTTGGGCGACCGTCCGGTAATAGTGTTTATCGTCCAGGGTCAAAAAAGCCTCCCGGCAATCGTTGAGAACAATGTAATTATAAAAAGGCTTATGCTGTTTAAAGGTTTCAACCGCCCTCGCTAGCAGCTCCTGGTCGCTTAGTGAGGCCTCAAAACTGGCATAGTGGGCTGCGCCGTAGTCGAAGGACTTCAATTTGCCTCCGCTGCCGTCGTAGATCATAAAAGACCGATTGCCCTGCTTGAGCATATCCAGCATCGAAGCTGTCTGTACGCGGTCTTCGGCACTATAGAGCTTGTGTTGTTCGGGAAGGGTTCCGGTTAGCATCGAAGCTTGAGCCGCCTCCGAAGTTTCTGCTCTTATGGCCAGACATTTCTCGTCAGTTACCCCTTCTCCAGCCAGATGCTTTATGCTGGGAACATAACTGTTAATAAATCCTTCATAACTTAGCCCGTCTAATGAAATCACGAAGATATGCTGTAAAGTGGAGGCTTCAGCCTTAGCGGCATGAGGCATTGCGGCGGTCAATAATGCTGTAAAAAGGACGGTTAAAAACAGGGTAAAAAAGGGTTTTCGCACCGTGATTCCCCCTCCATGGTTCTGCTTCATATATATTGGAGAGGATGAGCTAATATGCCCGTTCAATAACGGCCGCTGCGAATAATGGAATAGGCCAGATATAGACCGATCAGGACCGCCAGCACAAAGCCGACTTCCACCAGGGGAAAATGACGCAGGAAATAGGTTTCGGCCTGATTAACTATCAATGAGCAACCGATGAGAATGCTGGACATGACAATCGCCAGACAAATCCGGTTGGATATTATATCGATGCGTACCAGCATATCCCTGATGTTGCTGTATTCCATCTTTATCCTTAATTCTCCCTCTTCGAGCCTCTGGGCCAGATTATTGACATTGCGGGGCAGGGCGCGGGCGATGTCTGCCAGCTCCAGCATTGCCGAACGAACCTCATGACCCATGCGTTTGGCCGAATAGCGCTCCTTCAGCGCTTTTTTCCCGTAAGGTTGGGCTATATCCACCAGGCTTATACCCGGGTCGAGGGTGGTCACCAGGCTCTCCATGGTTAACAGCATTTTCGCCATCAGGGTAAGTTCCGGCGGCATGCGCAATTGATGTTTCACAGATAGCTCCAGGATCTCCCTTAAAGCTTCACCGACATTTATGCCGGAAAAAGGAACCCCATAATACTTTTGTGCCAGACGACCCACGTCGCGGCGCAAATCATTCAATCGTACCGGGTGATCATCAATGGCGATATTCAATAAAGCCCGGGTAACCCCTTCAGTATCGTAGCGCATCATACCGATAACCAGGTCGATGTACTTATCACGAGTGAGCTGGTCAACAAAACCCACCTGGCCAAAATCATATAGTATAATGGCTTCTCCTTCAGCTATAGCGATATTACCAGGGTGCGGGTCGGCGTGAAACAGGCCATCCAGGTAAATCTGCTGGAACAAGCACTCCACCAAGTGATTCACGATTCTGCCAACCTCATAGCCGCCGGCCTGAATAGCAGCAATATCAGAAATCTTTATCCCCGGGACATACTCCATCACCAATACGTTTTCCGTACTGTACTGCCAGAACACCCCGGGGATGATCACATTGGGATTGGAGACGAAGTTCTGTTTAAAGCGCTCGGCATTGCGGGCCTCTTTGCGAAAGTCCAGTTCATTGCAGAGCGCCGCCGCCAATTCCTCAACCAGTTCACTAACCCGATAGTGTTTGGCCCAGCCTTGGTATTTTTCCGCATAATTGGCCAGATCCAGGATGATAGCCAGATCGATGGCCATCTGCCGGTCAATGCCAGGGCGTTTTACCTTGACGACCACCTGTGCTCCGTTGCTCAGAGTGGCCTGATGCACCTGTCCGATCGAACCGGCTGCTATGGGGACCTGTTCAAAAGCAGAGAATATAAGGCTGGAATCCAGGCCATCCTGTGCTAAAACCGCTTCCACCTGTTCAAATGGAATCGGAAGTACATTATCCTGCAACTTTTCGAGTTCACTTATATATTCCGGGCTCAGCAGATCAGCCCGGGTGCTCAGCAACTGGCCCAGCTTGACGAAAGTAGGCCCCAGTTCTTCACAGGCCCGCCGCAGGCGTTTAGGCAGCGAATCTCCTATCGTCTCCAACTCTTGACGATGTCTATGGCGCCGCAGCCAGGGATGGCGGTTGCCGACACTGTTAATAACGAAGCCAAACCCGTTTTTGACCAGTACATTGGCAACCTCACGGTAGCGCGGCAGCCGTTTCAGATATGATAACGAAGCGTTTATCAACTCAGTAAAACCTCCAAAAATAGAAATGCCGGGCTATGCCCGGCAGTCATTGAAATCTATGTTCAAATGGTTTGAATCTTTTCTTCCAGGGCCTGAATCCTGGCTTCCAGCGCTTCAAGGTCCTTCTTGGTCACAAAGCTGAACTGGTTTTTGATCTCCTGGTACTCCTGGTGAATCATCTTACGCAGTTCTTCCTTTTCCTCGGCTCCCTTTTTTATGGCATCGTCTATAAACTGTTTGGCTTCTTCTTTGTTGATTTCGCCCTTATCCACCATTTCATTCATCATCTTTTCAGCTTTTTCTCTGGTGAAGCTCAATGCTCCCAGGCCAAAATAAATGATTTTTCTCATCATTGGCATATTAGTCCCTCCTTGCTGCTAAATCTATAACCAGAATATCATAACTGCCGTTTGAATACTATTTTACCCCAGCGAAACCATAATCATGCAGATAAAAGATATCTTTGGGCCCTCCATATACCCTTCGTCCTGATCAATTGATCATTGGCGGCAATCCGATAAGGGCCAGAGGCCAAAAGTCCTCCATACATATTTCGGCCCGACCATTTATGCGCACCCTGGTGCGCTGTATAGTTGAGGTTTATATAATTAATAATATGTCACTTATGGAATATCAAACCTGTATAAGAATCTGAATCTTTCACATAATGTTTTTGAGCGCTGGGATGTCGCCAAGCGGTAAGGCAACGGACTTTGACT